>NZ_JABFCI010000005.1:0-208789 GCF_017566105.1 Akkermansia sp. GGCC_0220 | reverse complement strand
TTTCCCTGCTCGATCCCCTCCTGGAAAGCAAGACCATTTCCACGGACGTCTACGGCCAGCAGAGCATCCAGTGGACGGAGTATACCGCTCCTACCAAACGCACCCGGTTCAGCCGCATTCCCACTTCGGATATTATAGCCGAGTCTCTTGTCGTAGACGGCTTTACCGTAAGCCAGACCGACCACTCCGGAATCTGTTCCATCCAGCGGCGTTCCTGCACCTCTACAGGGGTGATTCTGGAAAAAACCGATGGTCGCGGCAACACCATTATGGAGGAAACGGATCTTGCAGGACGCCCGGTTAAGACTACTGGTCCTGCGGGCCATGTCACCACCACCAGCTACTCGTCCTGCTGTGACCATCCTGCCTGCATCACCGACGCTTTGGGAGGAACAACCTGTTATTCCTATGACATCCGCGGCAGAAAGACGGCCGAATATGGCACCGTCATTCAGCCGGCCTGCTTCGCCTACGACGAAGCCGACCGCATGGTGGCCCTGACTACCTTCCGTGCAAACGAAGGCGACATCACTTCCGATCCTTCCGGCCAAACCGACGGAGATACCACCATCTGGCTCTATGACGAGGCCACGGGGCTGGAATTGAAAAAGACTTATGCCGACGGTTCCTGTGTTTCCAAAACCTATGACGAGCTCAACCGTCAGGAGACACTTGTCAAAGCCAGGGGGCTTGTCACAACGTATAAGTATGCTCCCTTTACAGGAGAACTCGTCTCCGCCTCCCACAATGACGCTACTCCCGGATGGAAGTTCACCTACAACCACCTCGGACAAATGACCTCCATCCGGGACGCCTCGGGTATCAGGGAATGCTCCTACGATGCTTATGGCCGCATGATTCAGGACACTTCCTTTGGACAGGTAGAAAGTTCTCTTCAAGAAGAATACGATGCCCAGGGGCGTTCCAACGGATACCGCCTGATGCTCGGCACACGCACCGTGCAGCACTCCCATCTTGACTACGATTCCAAAGGCGGCATGATTGGGATGAATCTGGAAGGACTGAAGTCTTCTTTTACCTGGCGGTACGATCAAACCACCGGCTTCCTCCACCATCTCACCTACCCCAACGGCATGGTCCGCCAAAACACCTACCATCCCACACTGAACATTGTAACCGCCATCGGTTACAGGAAGGAAGCGGACGGCGAATTGGCGGTCAGCCACGAATACGACTATGACGCGCTGATGCGGCCCGTCCAGCGGCGGGATTGCTGGGACAGCACTACTGCTGAAGTAGTAAGAGATTTTACCTACAACAGCCGCAGTGAACTGCTGGAAGACCGCATCAGCCGGGGAGGATGCTTCAGCTACCAATACGACAACATCGGCAACCGCAAAACCGCCCGGGAACTGGAGGAAGACCTCTCCTACGAATCCAACCGGCTCAACCAGTACACGGATATTGCCGGGGGGAAAGAAGATTTTACCCCCGTTTACGACGCCGACGGCAACCAGACCCGCATCAGGACCTCAACGGGCATCTGGGAAGTCTCCTACGACGCCAATGACCGCCCCGTCGTCTTCACCAGCCAGGATGGCAGAACGTCCATTACCTGCGGCTACGACTACCGGGGACGGCGCTTTGAGAAGAAAGTGGTCATCAATGGGGCAGTATCCAGCCACTCCCGGTTCCTGTACCGGGATTATCTGCAGGTAGCCGAACTGGATTTGATGCAGCCTGAGCCTATGCTTATAAAGAGCTACCTGTTGGATCCAACGGAACCGACGGCAACGCGCATCCTGATGATGACATGCTGGCAGGAAAACGGAATAAAAGTAAAAGAGCATCTCTACTTCATGCACGATGCCTTGAAGAACGTTACTTCCATTTTTGACGGACAACAGACGAGAAGAGCTCGTTACGAGTATGCTCCTTTTGGTAGCCTTCTCACCGCTAAGGAAGACATGGCTCAAGAGAACAAGTTCAGGTTTTCCTGCGAGTATGCAGATGACGAATTGGGGCTTGTCTACTACAATTACCGCCACCTCAATCCCACAGACGGCAGGTGGATCAACCGCGATCCCATCCAGGAACAGGGAGGTTGGAATTTGTACTCATTTATTAATAATAGTATTAATATAGAAGCGGATTTATTAGGATTGAGCTCCATTGAATGGGAATTAGGAGATGTTAAAGAAATTGTGACAAAGAAATATAATCTTTCTTTTAGTGATCCTGGTCATGATGAAATCATAGACAATTTTATTATTAATGGACTCGGTCCTAATGGAAGAGCTGTATTTGCAGCAGTTATGGGATTTGTTAGTTTAAGATATTGGAATATTGATATAATGAAAATTTATACTCATTTTTTGGCAGGAAGAGGAACTGATTATACATATGATCCTAATAAAATACCCAAAAAACCAGAGATGTATGCTGTTAGAAAAGCCATTGCTTTTGTGAAGGCAGATCCTAAAAATAGATGCAATAAGAATATTAGAATGAAAAATTGGTCTCTGGCCCATTCCAAAGAAAATGATATGCTATATATTTTAGGAGATTATAGTTATATTGTTGGAGGTATTGTTGATAATAAATTTAATTTTAAATATTCATTGTACATATATGATATATATGATTTTGATTTTCGATCTTTAGAAGGAACATGGAAAGAAAAAATGGCTAAGTGTTTTAGAAATGTAGCTTGTTTTGTTTCCGGTAAAATACCTGAATTTCAATTCAATTCTAAGAATTTTATTATCAAAGGTGTAAAACAAGATGAATATAATCCATCATCAAATAAATGAATACAAAAAATGTTATAACCTGGTTCGTTCCTATTATTTTATTTATAATTAATATATGTGTCACATATATTCTGCCACAATTTTATAATAAAAATAATGATAGGCAATTAGGATATTTGATTTTCTATTTAATTTTAGTTATTTTAATTTTTCTATTTTGCTGGATATATTCTCTCTTCTTAAATAGAAAAAATCTACTGATATTTTTTGTTATTTCTATTTTTTACTTCTTTTTTATATGTATAATGTTTTTATTAATTTTTCCGTTTCTTTAAAATTATATTGATATTTTAATAATATTATCAATTCGAGGTTTAATGTCTTTAAACCCTTCGAAAAGCTACAACTTTCCGAAGGGTTTTTTGTAAATTTGTATTAGATAGTTGTAATGGTTGTATATATTGTTTAAGCTAGGTCTTCCTCACTAATAGGTGGCGGAATATGAGTCAGGGGATTGACGGGGTGCAAACCGTTTATACTTACGAAGCAGTCACTGAATACGGAGCCCTCCATGAAGTGACAGAAACCTTGCAGGCGAACGGAAGCATCGTTCCGGGACAAAGCACCCGAAACATAGAGTGCATCGCTGAAAACGGCACGACTTCCAGAAGCGAACAGTATGTTCACACCGGAGAGGACTGGTCGCTGATTGTCTCGGAGGACTGCGAATATGACGACGAAGGGCAACGGGCGCATCAGCACGACGGAATGGATGTGCTGCGGCCCGTTGAGGGAAACCGGTAAAAACGGTACCGTGACCGGCTACGGTTACGGCTACAACTTGGCCAAGCAGCTGGTGGAGACCATTCGCTCGGCCACCGAAACACCCCCGAAACGATTACTTCCTACAGCTATGATTCAGCGGGAAGAAAGGTATCAACACGCCGAGACGTGAGTCAAATAAGCACTGTCCGGGACGCCTCCGGCATCAGGGAATGCTCCTACGATTCCTACGGCCACATGACCAAGACACTTCCTTTGGAACCGTGGAAAGCTCCATTCAGGAACAGAGAGGGTGGAATTTGTATGCATTTATTAGGAATAGAATTAACATAGAAGTGGATTTATTAGGTACAATACCCCCCTACAATGGAGGTGCCTCTGGCATCGTTGAAGTTCCTATTCCACAATCTTCTATAATAGAGAGCAACTAAATAACATTAAATTATATTGCTTATCCTGGAAAGCAAAAAAAAGATAAAGGATTTGAAGAAGTCAAAAAGCGATTAGAAAGAAAAGGCCCGGTTTATGAGACATTTTCTCCAGATGGTTTTAATCCCAGTGAACACTGTTGTTGTGGAAAATGTGTAAAAAAATTGCTTATTGTGATACACGGGACAGATATGTCCTATGGAACTAATCAGAATGTACGCGCTGAGTGGAGAGAAGCTGGACTGATGGAAACTCGAACGAGGCAGCAAATATCAGATGTATTCAAAAATGTAAAAATTCCCTTTTGTGAAAAATGTGAAGTAGAGTTACGCTCATGTTATTTGGGACAAAATGACGCGCTACGGACATCATTACAGAGTATGTTTCCTTGTGAAATTGTATTATATGGCACGCCTGTATTTGGATATGGAGCTATTTATGGATTTCAGTATCTATATCAAAAACTATTCAATTAGAATTATTTTCTTTTATAAATGAATGCAAAAAAAATCATATTCCTTCTATTTGTTTTAATTTCTTTTATTTTATTATATTATTATATTGACGTTTTAAACAATAGAGAAAGTGCAAAGAGTCTTAAAAGATTTTTCGATGTTTCTTCTTTAGAAAAAATAAAGAGCAAATATACACAAGTTGAAACTCTCGCGGTAGATGGATCTTCTTATACGAGTATTTGTATACCAAGTACCCAAAAAGTATTACCAAATGGTATTATCCTTATTAAAATGCCTTCGGGGAAAACGAGAGTATTTTACGGAGGTTATTATTTTCAACATTGTTTTCTACATAGCTTAGCACAGTACGCAAAAATAATAATTGAAGAAGATCCGGAATATATAATTGAACAAAAGAAAATATTAAATTTTGAAAACGCCATGGAAGTTTCTTTAGATATTTTCACTAAAAATAGTCATTTTTCGGAATTATAGAGTTCCAATTATTATGGGATTAATTTTAAAATAGAAAAAATTCTTATGAAAATCAGATTGATCACTTTCAGAATATCCTCAATAAATATCATTTGATTTTTCAGAATTTCAATTATATTCACGAAAATATGTGGAAAATCTGATGAAAAGAAGCGGCATTTCAGATCTTGATCTACACCAGCTGATAAGTATCGTTGAATGGTGGGAAAATGATTCCCTTGATATAGACAGCAATCAGCATGTATTATTTGTATTTAAAGAATACTGGTCAGACATACTGGTTACAGACAAAAATATCAACGAAATCAACAAACGACTTTCAGACATGAGTCAAATATGCGGATATGAAATTAAAATAACTTTAGAATTCCATGTCGAATTTACGAACCGCATCATCTATCCTGAACAATTTTACGGCGACCATTATTACAGGCCTAAATACAATAAAATCCTCCATTCCATTCTAAAAATAATTGGCATCAACATACCTTTGGAACCCATGCAACATTCCCGTTTTTTCCAAAACAATAACGCTGGACCGGACATATCATTATAGTAGTGGAAATATGACCCAATCCCCACTTAACCATTTTAACCTTTAATTGTCATGATATTCTAGTTAAAAAAGAATATGCCTTATTACCTAATGACGAATAAAAATGAGAGTAATGTAAAATTCTCAAATTACTGACCAGGATTTTATGACTACACCGAACTTTCTTTATCTGCCATTTGGTGATGCAGGACAGTCTGAGCACTTCCCTTTTGCTGATCGTTGGAAAGGAGATAGATGGAACGAGCATATTCATTGACAGGAATCCCTCCCCCCCCCCCTTCTTTTTTCTTCCATTCACCTACAGCCGCGGCACTGCGGCAAGCAACGCCTGCGTGTACTCGTGGGAGGGGGAGGAAAAAACTTCGTCCGCCTCCCCGTATTCCACGATGCGGCCCTTGCGCATCACGGCAATACGGTCCGCAATGTAATGAACCACGGACAAATCATGGGAAATGAAGATCATGGTCAGATTCAAGTCGCGGGCCAGAGCGATGAGAAGGTTCAAAATCTGGGACTGGATGGAGACGTCCAGCGCAGAAACGGGTTCATCCGCAATGACCAGCCGGGGTTCCGGAGCCAAGGCACGCGCGATGGCTACGCGCTGGCGCTGGCCTCCGGAAAATTCATGGGGATACTTGCGCATCAGGGAGGGATTCAGGCCCACCCTTTCCATCAGTTCCGCCACCTCGTCCCTCATCTGTGAGAAAGATCTTTTGCGGCTGCGGCATTCCAACGCCTCCTTCAACGTCGCATACACCGTGAAACGGGGATTCAGGGAAGCGTAGGGGTCCTGGAAAATCATTTGAAAATCCGGACGGCGCTTCCTGACCTCGGAGGCGGAAAGAGCCGTCAGTTCCTCTCCTTCTAGAAAAATGCGTCCCTCCGTAGGCTTCTGGAGCAGCATTACCGTGCGGGACAGAGTGGACTTGCCACAGCCGGACTCCCCTACCAGCCCAAGGATTTCTCCTTTCTCCACGGACAGGGACACCCCGTCCACCGCCACCACAGACGCCGGTTTGCGGGAGGAGAGCAGTCCCTGCACCGCAGGAAAGACAACGCTCACATGATCCAGTTCCAGAAAAGCCATGCCATCACTCTAACAAGCCTCCTGAGGCAAAACAAGACCCCAACCGTGCCAGCTCCGCCAATATCAAGACATCCATGCGCATCTCCCATTCATGCCTGCCCCAAAAAACACTGGGGCCGGCCTGAAGAATACGCAGGAAAAATCTAGCCTGTTTTTACTACCGCCGCGTCCTGTACCAATAGATGCCCTTCTACCGAAAACAACTTTACTTCTCCTTCTCATCTTTGCCGCAGGATGAACGGACAAGGAAGGAAAGAAGAGCTGCCCCGGCATCTCCAAGGAGAGCCGCTATTCCGGAAAAAACCGGACCAAAAATGATAATCAGCCCCGACTGGGCATCGCGCATATCTTCCGGAGTCACCCGGGACCAAAAGAGTTCATAGTAACACACGAGGCCGATAACAACAAAAGAAGTTGTTTCCCATTTCCACCGTCTATTGGTCTTTTTGAAGAACCACAACACCGCAAGGAAATACCAAGGCCCCCACACAAGGCCAAAGACATTCCTCAACACAAGAGCGCTCCAGAAACCAGCTACCACGGTGGAGGCAATAATCAGCAGCAGGACCGGATCTTTTCTTCCCCGCACATTTTGATGACCCATATCCGGACTCCCGGTTTCTCCATGCATATGGTTTATGAATAAATCTTTAATGGATCCATCTCAAGCAAAAAAGAGCCGTTCCCCGCGAAGGGAACGGCTCCTGAGATTGATGCTGCCGCGGAGCTTACGCGCCGAGCTGGTAGCGGACGAAGGAGACGACGGAGACGTCATCGCCGAGTTCCTTGCCGACCTGCTTGAGCAGGGCGTCCACCGTGACGTTGGAATCCTTAACAAATCCCTGGTTCAGCAGGCAGGACTGGGCGTACAGGGCCTTCAGCTTGCCGGGAAGAATCTTTTCCAGCAGGTGTTCGGGCTTGCCTTCCTGGATGAGCTGCTGCTTGGCGATTTCCTGTTCCTCAGCCACGAAGGCGGGGTCCAGGCTGTCGGAGCTGACGCTCTTGGGAGCGGCGGCGGCAATGTGCAGGGTCAGGTCCTTGGCAAGAGCCTTGAACGCGTCAGACTTGACGGTTTCTTCCTTGCCGGCCTTGATAGACAGCAGAACGCCAACCTTGCCGCCCATGTGGATGTAGGAGACCACAGCGCCGGAGCCGTCCACCGTGAGGCGGGCGAACTTGCGCAGAGCCATGTTTTCACCGATGGAGCTGCACATGGCCTTGATGTATTCTTCCGTAGTGCCTTCGGGCATGGCAACCTGGAGGGCTTCCTCCAGCGTGGCGGCCTTGGAATCCATGAGAGCCTTGGCAACGTCGTTCACCAGGCCCTGGAACTTGTCGCCCTTGGCGCAGAAGTCCGTTTCACAGTTGAGTTCAAGGATGATGCCGGAACAGCCGCAGGGAGCCACGGCGGCGCGGATCACGCCTTCCTTGGCGTCACGGTCAGCCTTGGCGGCAGCCTTGGCAATGCCCTTTTCGCGAAGATACTTCACAGCGGCTTCCATGTCGCCGTTGCATTCGTTGAGGGCCTTCTTGCAATCCATCATGCCGGCGTCCGTTTTGTCACGGAGGGCCTTGACGAGAGCTGCAGTAATTTCTGCCATAGTGTTTCTGTTCTTTCTAAATGGGTTGGTTTAGGCTTCGGCGGGAGCGCCCTTGCCTTCGTTGATGGCCTTGACAATGCAGTCAAGGACCAGACGGATGGAACGGACGGCGTCGTCGTTGCCGGGAATCGGGAAATCGATTTCCTTCGGGTCGGCGTTGGTGTCAACCAGAACGCAGACGGGAATGTTCAGACGGTGGGCTTCGCGGATGGCGATGTCTTCATGATCGGCGCCGATGGCTACCATGGCGTCCGGAGCGCCGCCCATGTTGCGGATGCCCTGAAGGTTGCGTTCCAGCTTCTGGCGTTCGCGGTCCAGAGCGGCCAGTTCCTTCTTGGACATGCTCTTGAATTCCGGGGTCTTTTCAATCCCTTCAAGGTAGGAAAGGCGTTCGATGCTCTTGCGGATGGTGCTCATGTTGGTGAGCATGCCGCCCAGCCAGCGATGGTTGACGTAGTACTGACCAGTGGCTTCCGCGGCTTCGCGGACGGCTTCCTGGGCCTGGCGCTTGCAGCCGACGAAGAGGATCTTCTTGTTGCGGCGTGCCAGATCGGCCAGGAAGGAGCAAGCCTTGTCCAGGCATTTTTCCGTTTCTTCAAGGTTGATGATATGGATACCGGCCTTGTCCTTGAGAAGGTACTTCTTCATGCTGGGGTGCCATTTGCGGGTCTGGTGGCCCAAATGAACACCGGCTTCAACCATCTGGTTAATCAGATCATTAATCATATATGTATGTAGGTGGCTTTCCTTGCGGCAGGAAAAGCGGTTTTTGGGGACTTCGACGCTTTCTACCCCTCCGATCCCCATTGTTCAGGTTGCGCCGAATCACGCGAGGGACAAATAATATACTTCACGATGCCCTTCTTGTCAAAGCATAAATCATTGATTTACGCAACCATTCCGCCATCCGCGGCATCCCGCCGGAGGAGCGCCTCCGCAGCGGCTTTCATCCCCTGCCTGATACTTATCGTATAAAAAACAGGAACATGCCGCAAAACAGTCTTGGAAAAAACATGGAAGAGGCGTTCCATGCGGGCGTTCCGGATGACCAAGACCCTGACAAGCGGCAATCCCGCCAAATTGATTTTCCTGTTTACCATTCCCCTGCTGATCGGCAACCTGTTCCAGCAGTTTTACAACATGGCGGACACCCTGATCGTGGGCCGCACGCTGGGCGTGGAAGCCCTGGCCGCCGTGGGCTGCACGGGCGGCCTGATGTTTTTCATCCTCGGCTTCGTCATCGGATTCACGGCGGGGCTGGCTATCATCACGGCCCAGCGCTTTGGAGCGGGCCGCAGGCGGGCGGTGCGTCGCAGCTTTGCCGTCTGCATCGTCCTGAGTTCCGTCATGACCGTCCTGCTGACCGCCGTCAGCGTCGCCTTCGCTCGTCCCGTTCTGGAACTGCTGCAAACTCCTCCGGAAATCCTGGAGGCGGCCCACGCCTACATCATCGTCATTTCCTGGGGCATCGGCGCAGCCATGCTGTTCAACCTCCTCTCCAACGTTCTCCGCGCCCTCGGGGACAGCCGGACGCCCCTCTATTTCCTGGTTCTGGCCTGCGTACTGAACATTGCGCTGGACCTGGCGCTGATCCTGCGGTTCGGCATGGGACCCGCGGGGGCTGCCGTCGCCACCGTAGCCTCCCAACTGGTTGCGGGCCTCTGCTGCACCGCCTACGTTTTTAAAAGGTTTCCCATTCTCCGGCTGACCAGGGCGGACTGGAACATGAGCCGCCGCTACCTCTGGGCGCATATCCGCGTGGCCCTTCCCATGGGGTTCCAGGCATCCATCATCGCCATTGGAGCCATTCTGGTGCAGTTTGCCCTCAACCGGCTGGGAGCGCAGTCAGTAGCGGCTTTCAGCGCGGCCCAGAAAATCGACATGGTGGCGACGCTGCCCATGATGTCCTTCGGCATCACGATGGCTACGTACGTGGCCCAGAATTACGGAGCCAGGAATCTGGAGCGCATCCGCCGGGGCGTCCTCCAGTGCAACCTGATGTCCGTGGGGTTCAGCATCGCCGTAGCCTCCGCCAATATTGCCTGGGGGCCGGAACTGATCCGGCTGTTCGTGGGAGACGGGGAGAAGGAAGTCGTCAGCCTGGCCCAGACCTACCTGAACATCAATGCCTCCATGTACTGGGTGCTGGCGCTCCTCTTCGTCTTCCGCTACACGCTGCAAGGGCTGGGCCAGAGCATCGTGCCCACCTTCGCGGGCGTCATGGAGCTGTGCATGCGCGCCCTGGCCGCCATCGTGCTGGCCCGCTGCCTGGGCTTCACCGGAGCCAGCATGGCGAGCCCCGCCGCCTGGATCGGCTCCTGCGTGCCTCTCGCCATCGCCTATTACTTCACCAGCAGAAAGCTGGCGCGGTCCATGAAGCAGGGCTTTCCTCCCTGCCGTGAGGAAGAGCCGGGAGCCGTCCGGCAGGCCGCGTGATTGCGGCTGGCATTCGCCCCGCACCGGAACCGGTATCTCACCCGGAGGAAAGAGAAACCGTCATGGAACGCCGCAGAGGTCAATCACGGGTCTTCGCGGAAATCCCGGAACGTTCCCTTCCCCAGTATTCCCGCGCCTTCTGCAAATAAAACGTGCCCAGGGGAGGCAATATTTCCAGTTCCTTGCCCCACTTTTCCGCCAATTCCGGAGAAGGCATGTCCTCCCTCATGTGCTTTCCCTCCCCGATCAGGAAAGGAAGCACTACCACCCTGTTTCCCTTCAAACGTGGAAATACTTCCTCCACGGAGGGGGAAGCGCCGAAATAGGCCAGGGCCATATCCGTTTCCTGCGGCCATAAAAAGGCCCGCAGTTTCTGTAAAAAGGCGAACGGCTCCGGAGGAAGGTCCTTTCCCACCACTCCATGGGCCACCACCAGCAGGGACGTTCCCGGCTCCAGCTCTTTCCCGAGGGCGTCGCGGACGGTCAGGAAGGGCATCACGTCTTCCCCGGCTCCCCACACCGGCTTGAATTCGAATTCCGGAGACACGCCGCGTTCCGCATACATGGCGCTCAATTGTTCCGGCAGCGCTTCCGTCACCGTCCAGCCGCTTTGCATGAAGACTGGATAAATCTGAACCACCCCGTCGCCCGGAGGCAGGTCGTCCGCCTGCATGTCCCGGAAGGAAGCCTGCCAGACGGGAGCGCCGTCCATGCCCAGCAGCTTGATGCGATCCGCCAGATGCTGCCGGAGTTCGGCCCCCGCCTCATCATAGGAGACGCATAGCTTGTAAATTTTTTTGGGCATGTGAAGTGAGACCCCGGAGGGAAGGCGGCGTTCAGCATCTTCCCCACTTGCAGACGCAGGGACGGTGCATGCCTGCCGTTTGTAACAGAAACGCCGGATGCCGGCAATACCATAACCGCCTTTTCCCTCCATGGCCTCCCATTCTCCGCAATACAGCAGGAAAAATTCTTTTATTCCGCTGATTTTCATTTTCTTATGAACCTTCTAAAGAAAGGGTCCGGAGAAAATGGTCCCCTCTTGCCGAATCTCCCGGCGGAGGCAGGATAGCGGCTTGACCGGAGGGCTTGAAACCGTCATGATATAAGGACATACAGGTTTTGTTTTATGTCGTTTTACATTCAATCCGTTGAAATCGGCGGCCCGCGGCCGTTCTACCTCCTGGGCCCCTGCTCTCTGGAATGCGAATCCTTCGTCTGGGAGATGGCCCGCTCCATCAAGTCCATTGCGGAAAACCTGGACATCCCGCTGATTTTCAAGGCCTCCTACGACAAGGCGAACAGAACTTCCATCACGTCCTTCCGCGGACCCGGCGTACGGGAAGGCTGCCGCATCCTATCGGAAATCGGCAAAGAGCTGGAACTGCCCGTCGTTACGGACGTGCATACGGCCCGGGAAGCGGAGATTGCCGCCGAATACGTGGACCTGCTCCAGATTCCCGCCTTTCTGTGCCGCCAGACAGATCTTCTGGAAGCCTGCGCCAAGAGCGGCCGTCCCGTGAACATCAAGAAGGGCCAGTTCCTGGCTCCGTGGGATACTGTGAACATCGGGGAAAAGATGCGCGCCTTCGGCTGTGACGAGTTCATGATGTGCGAGCGCGGCACCTCCTTCGGCTACAATAACCTGGTGGTGGACATGCGCTCCCTGTACTGGATGAAACAGGAAGGCTTCCCCGTCGTGTTTGACGCCACCCACGCAGTCCAGAGGCCCGGAGGCCTGGGCGGAACCACGGGAGGAGACAGCGAACTGGCTCCCGTGCTGGCGTCCGCCGCCATGGCGACCGGCAGCATTGACGGCGTGTTCATGGAGGTGCACAAGGATCCGTCCAAGGCTCTTTCCGACGGGCCCAACCAAATCCCCCTCCACCTGCTTGAAGGCGTGCTGAAACGCCTTCAGTCCATCCATCAGGCGGTTCAGTCATGATGAAGTTACCGTTCACATGCTTTCTGGTAATTGCCATGCATGGCATGGCGGCGCAGGCGGATACCACCCTGCCCGCAGCCACGCCCTTCGCCGGCGTAGACAAGAAATTGCCCATGCTGGAGCTTCTGCCCGTAGGCCAGGTGCTCCCCAAAGTCAGCCTGTCACGGTATGAAGGGCCGCGCCTTTCCATGCTGCTGACCGCTTCAAGCGTGACCGTAGCCGCCCCGCAGGAAATTGCCGCCAGCATCCTGAACGTGTACCTGTACGGGAAGAACAACCAGACCTCCCATCTTTTCACGAAGGCCGCCTCCTACTTTCTGGACAAAAAACTGGTCGTCTCCCATACGGAGACCACCCTCAAGGAAGAGAACTTTTCCGCCAGGGGCACCGGCCTTTACATGGATACCAATATCAAGAGGGGCATCATCCTTGGCCCCGTTCAAACCACCATCCGCATGGATCAACGCAACAAGTAACCATTCCTTTTATGAAAAAACTTTCCTCCCTGCTGCTGCTCGCCCTGACCGGGGGTCTTGCCTGCGGCGCCACTGACGGCGTTCCCGCCCATATCGTACAGCCTTTGCCCAAGGAACTGGATCCACGCCTGGAACCGCCCCTGGCTCCCCCCTCCGGCATCGTGCGCCCCCTGACGGCGGAGGAAACCGCCCGGAGGGAACGGGAACTGGCCCCCGTTCCGACCGCGGGCCTGAAGGAAGACGGTGAGAAGGCGATTGAAGCGTACAACGTGAAGGAAAAGACCGTTGACGGGCAGATTCAGGAATTCCGCCAGCAGCACCAGGTCACCGGCAATGCCACCGCCCCGGCTGCGGACACCGCTCCCGCTGCGCCCAATCCGGAAGAGAACTTCATGCGCGCCAATTCCTCAAACAACCTGTACTCCGTAGATTGTGACGGGGACCTGTACTTCGACATGGAAGAAGGCGTGCTGGTGTTCATGAAAAACGTCCGGGTGCGCAACCCCAATCTTTCCATGGACTGTGCGGACCACCTGAAAATTTATGCGGAGTTCGTGCCGAAGAAGCCGGGCGACAAGAAGCCCTCCGAACGCAAGCAGGAAAAAGAGAAGGAAAAGGAAAAAGAAGGGGAGAAGCCCCAGGTGGCCCTCCCCAACGGCGGCAATTTTGACTATAATTCCATTAAAACGGTCGCAGCCTCCGGCAACGTGAAAGCCAGCTATACCAACAAGGAGGGGGAAACCAGCAACGCCCAGGCGGACAAGATCACCTACAACGCCAAAACCGGGGAAATCATCCTGACAGGCTCCCCGGTGATTATTACGCCGGACGCCATCATCAAGAATCCGAACAAGGACGCCTTCATCCGCGTGTACTCGAACGGGAATATGTACAGCAGCCGCGGCACCAAGACCACGTTCCGCCACGTAGACAAGAAGCTTTCCGACCGGGACAAACAGAAAACCAACCGCAAGCCGTGAGCTCCCCCCTATCCACCCATCTGCTGAGAGCCGAAGGCATCTGCAAAACCTATAAAACGCGGACCGTCGTGGACCAGGTCAGCCTGACGGTGGGCCATGGCGAGATCGTAGGCCTCCTGGGGCCGAACGGCGCGGGAAAAACCACCTCCTTCTACATGGTGGCGGGGCTCGTGCGCCCGGACGAAGGCCGCGTGATTTTTGCGGGCGAGAATATCACGGAACTGCCGATGAACCTGCGCGCCAGGCGCGGCATGGGCTACCTGCCGCAGGAGGAGTCCATCTTCCGCAAGCTTTCCGTGGAGGACAACCTACTGGCCATTCTCCAGACCCGCAAGGACATGACCTCCCGCCAGCAGAAGGACCGCGCCGTGGAGCTGATGGACCGCTTCGGCATCACCAAGCTGCGCCGCTCCATGGCCATCCAGCTTTCCGGCGGGGAAAAGAGGAGGCTGACCATCGCCCGCGCCCTCGCCACCAGCCCCAAACTGCTGATGCTGGACGAACCGTTCAGCGGCGTGGACCCCATCGCCGTTTCAGACATCCAGAAGATCGTCATGGAGCTGCGCGATACGGACGGCCTTTCCATCCTGATTACGGACCACAACGTGCGGGAAACCCTGCACATCGTGGACCGCGCCTACATCCTGTTTGAAGGGAAGGTCATCAAGCACGGCACTTCCGAGGAAATCGCCAACGACCCCATCGCCCGCAAGCAGTACCTGGGCGACCAGTTCCGCATGTAACGCCACTTTCCGCCCCTCCCATGTCCTCTCCGCAGAATACGATCGCCCTGGTGTTCGACTATGACCAGACCCTGAGCCCCTTCTACATGCAGGATCAGGCCATTTTTCCGGAATTCGGCATCTCCCCGCAGGAGTTCTGGACCAGGTGCAACGCCACCGGGGAACGGGAAGGCTGGGACGGGGAACTGATTTACATGAAAAGCCTGCTGGACGCCCTCTCCCTGGACCGCGTCAGCAATGCCCGGCTCACCCAGCTTGGGGAACGCCTCACCTTTTACCCCGGCCTGCCGGATTTCTTTGACGCCTTCCCGTCCATGACCCTGTCCTCCCTTCATACGGACCTGGGCATCAACATTGAATACTACATCATTTCCTCCGGCCTGAAAGCCCTGATTGACGGCTCTGCCCTGCGCCCTTATTTCAAGGCCGTGTTCGGGTGCGAGTTCAGCGAGGAGAACGGCTACATCAACTTTCCCAAGAGGGTCATTTCCCACACCACGAAGACCCAGTACCTCTTCCGCATCAACAAGGGCATGCTGGATTACGACCAGGACGTGAACGACCACATGCCGGAGGACATGCGCCCGATTCCCTTCGCCAACATGATCTACATCGGCGACGGCCCCACGGACGTGCCTTGCTTCACCGTTATGCGCAGGAATGGCGGCCACGCCGTGGCCGTGTACAATCCGGAGGACGAAACGGGCCGCAGCTTCCGCAAGTGCTATAACCTGGCTTCCAATTCCGACCGCGTGAACTTCATCGCCCCGGCGGATTACACGCCCGGCAGCCACCTTACCCGCCTGCTGTCCGGCATGGTGACGGACATCGCCAACGGCATCGTGCGCCGCCGTGACCGCGCCCTGGCGGATTCCTGCATTGCGGCCCCCACCTTTTCCAAATAAAAACCTGCTCCATTCCTCTCCCCCCGTCATGAACAGCCATTTCCATTTCCTCGGCATCTGCGGAACCGCCATGGGCGCGGTAGCCGCCGCCATGGCCCGCCGCGGCTTTACCGTCACCGGCTCAGACGCCAACGTTTACCCCCCCATGTCCACCTTCCTGGAGGAGGAGGGCATCACCCTGTTTGAAGGCTACAAGGCCTCCAACATCCCCGCGGACGCGGACGTCATCGTCATCGGCAACGCCATGAGCCGCGGCAATGAGGAGGTGGAAGCCGTGCTCCAGCGGCGCCTGCGCTACCTCTCCCTGCCGGAGACGATGAAGGAATACTTCCTGCGCGGCAAGCGCAACTACGTGGTGACCGGCACCCACGGCAAAACCACCACCACGTCCATGCTGGCGTGGCTGATGGAGGACTCCGGGCTGAACCCCAGCTTCATGATCGGCGGCATCGCCCGCAACCTGGGCCGCGGCGGCCGTTTTACGGATTCCGATTTCTCCGTGCTGGAGGGGGACGAATACGACACGGCGTTTTTCGACAAACGCTCCAAATTCCTGCATTACCTGCCGGAACTGGTGGTCATCAACAACATTGAGTTCGACCACGCGGACATTTACAATTCCCTGGAGGAAATCAAGCTGAGCTTCCGCCGCCTGACCCAGATCATTCCCCGCAACGGCCTGGCGCTGGTCAATGCGGACGATCCCAACTGCCTGGACGTGGTGAAGGGGGCCCCCTGCCCCGTCAAGACGCTGGGCTTTTCCGACTCTTCCAACATTCGCATCCTGGACGTGGAAACCTCCACGGACGGCAGCCATTTCACCCTGGAAGGCACCCGCTACTACGTGCCGATGATCGGGGAATTCAACATCCGCAACGCCGCCATGGCGATTGCCGCCGCACAGTTTGCGGGGCTGAACGTCAAGCAGCTGGCGGACTCCATGGGCCGCTTTGAAGGCGTGGCGCGCCGCCAGGAAGTCAAGGGCGTGGTCAACGGCATTTCCGTGGTGGACGACTTCGCCCACCACCCCACGGCCATCAAGCAGGCCATCCTGGGCCTGCGCCAGCGCTACCCGGGATCACGCATCTGGGCCATTTTTGAGCCGCGCTCCAACACCACGCGCAGAAACATCTTCCAGAATGAACTGGCCCTGTCTCTCGCCACGGCGGATTTCCCCGTGGTGGCCGCCGTGGACCATCCGGACAAGGTGGCCCTGGAGGAACGCCTGGACCTCACCAAACTCTCCAATGACCTCTCCGCGCTGGGCAAGGACGCCCTGATCGGCGGACAGGCACAGGAAATCGTCTCCGCCGTCTGCAAGAAAGCCCAGCCGGGAGACGTTATTCTGGTAATGAGCAACGGCGGTTTTGACGGCATTCACGCCAAATTGCTGGAAGCCTTGAACGCCTGACCCTTTTTCATACATTCACCTCCAATGAAAAACGCATCCACCATCACCGCCTTCATCATCAGCTTCCTGGTCGTGGGCAGCCTGGCCCTGGTCTTCCTGTTCCTGGGAAACCGGGAGGAGGAGCCCGCCCCCGCTGAACCCGCGGCGCAAACGGAAGTTCCTCCGCGCCAGACGGTGACGCCCCAGCCCACCGTGGACCCGCTCACCAAGGAAGACATCAGCCGGCAGACGGCCACGCCGTCCTCCCTGGTCAACCTCAGCTCCCCCCAGACGCTGGCGCAGGCGATTGCCAAGGTTATTCAGGACCGGGACGCGGACACCCTGAAATCCCTGGAAATCCAGCAGGCCGTCACGGAGGCCCAGGGCCGCATCATCCGGGAACTCATGGAAGCGCGCCATGTGCGCCTTTCCACCCCCGGCATCACCAGCATCGGCGCGAATAACCAGGGGGCCAACCCCACGGCCAGATACACGCTCAACTTCAGCAGCGGCGCGCGCGGCTACCTGGACATGAAGCGCAATGACAAGCAGCAGTGGACGCTGGACACCCTTACGCTGCCCAGCAAGCAGGACCTGGCCAAGGACAAGGCCGCCCCCATGGCCATGAACGACCCCATGGGCATCGTCAGCTCCTTCATGGACGCCGTTGCCAAGGCGGACTTCCGCACGGCACGGAAATTCGTGGACGGAACCAAGGTGCAGGACGCCACCGTGGCCGGGCTGTGCATCCTGTTTGAAGAAGGCGCCTTCCGCCTCCGGGAGGACGCTCCCATCAAAACCGCCTATGAAGCGCCCACCAATGCGGGCTTTTTCGTCCACCTGCAGGACGCCCAGGGCAGGAAAGCCGGCAACGTGGGCCTGACCGTAGCCAAGAAGGATGAACAATGGCTGATTGCGGAAGCCTCCCTGGACAACATGCTGGAAGCCTACACGAAACGGCAGGGGGCCGGAGACGACATTTTCATCCCCATCGTGAAGAATCCGCAGGGGGGCGATTCCCTGGCCCTGTTCTTCGGTTTCAATGAAGATTCTCTGTCCAAGCGTTCCGAACGCCAGCTCCAGATTGTGGCGGAGGCCATCAAGATGGACAGCGGCAAGAAGCTGGAAATCAGCGGCCACACGGACGATGTGGGGAGTGAACGCTACAACCAGGGCCTCTCCGAACGCCGGGCGGCGGCCGTGAAGGCCCAGCTCGTCCAGTTCGGCGTTCCTGCGGAAAGAATCGTCACGAAGGGATTCGGCAAATCACAACCGCGCCGCACCTACTCCCCCACGGCGGACGAAGGAACGCGGGATGAAGCCCGCAAGGAAAACCGCCGCGCGGAAATGTACCTGGACTTTTAAAGAGTGATTAGAGTGGAGAGTGGAGAGAAAAGTTTTTCAGCCAATTCCATTAACTATTCTCTATCAACTATTAACTGAAACGCCATGGCCCGCCGCTACGTCATCAAGCAGGATGCCGCGCCAGCCGTTCCCATCTCCGGGATCGACTACCGCACGGCCCTTAATGAAGAACAGTATGCAGCCGTTTCTTCGGAACCGGGACCGGCGCTCGTCATTGCAGGGGCCGGTTCGGGAAAAACGCGCACGCTGACCTACCGCGTGGCGTGGCTCCTGGACCACGGCACGGACCCGTGGAACATCCTGCTGCTGACCTTCACCAACAAGGCGGCGCGTGAAATGACGGAACGGGTTCGCTCCCTGATTCCCCTGGACCTGTCCCGCCTGTGGAGCGGCACGTTTCATTCCATTGCCAACCGCATCCTGCGCCAGCACGCGGAATACCTGGGCTATACTCCGGCTTTCACGATCATGGATTCCGACGACCGCAAATCCATGATTAAAAGCGTGGTCAAGTCCCTCAAACTGGATGAGAAATCCACCCGCTTCCCCAAACCGGAAGTCCTTTCCTCCCTGTTCAGCCTGGCGGACAATGAGGGCGCCAATATCCAGGAAACGCTGGAAAACGCCTATCCGTACCTCTCCAACCACCTGGACGCCATCCTGGACGTGCATGAACAATACGTGGCCCGCAAGCAGGAAACCAATAGCATGGACTTTGACGACCTGCTGCTCAACGTCGTGAGGCTTTTCCAGGAACAGGAGCATCTGCGCGCCCTGTACGGCTCCCGCTTCCAGCACATCCTAGTGGACGAATACCAGGACACCAACTACCTCCAGAGCCGCTTTATCGACCTGCTGTCCCGGGAACACGGCCAGCTCATGGTAGTGGGGGACGACGCCCAGAGCATTTATTCCTGGCGCGGGGCGGATATGGAGAACATCCTCAGCTTCACTACCCGCTACCCGGCGGCAAAGACCTTCAAGATAGAGACCAACTACCGCAGCGTGCCGGAAATTCTGGAGCTCTCCAACGCGGCCATCGCCGCCAACGAGGTGCAGATTGAAAAAAGGCTCCGCTCCGTGCGGCCTACCGGGGAAATGCCCCCGGCCCTCGTTCCGCTCAACGACGACAGGATGCAGGCCAAATTTGTCGCCCAGCGCATCCGGGACCTCATTGAAGAAGGCACGGACCCCAATGAAATAGCCGTGCTCTACCGCGCACACTTCCACAGCATGGAATTGCAGATGGAACTGACCCGCGGGGAAATCCCCTTCCGCATCACCAGCGGCATCAGGTTTTTTGAACAGGCCCATATCAAGGACGTGGTGGCGTTCATGCGCTTTGTGGTCAATCCCAGGGATGAACTCTCCTTCCGCCGCATGGTGATGCTGCTGCCCGGCATCGGTCCCGGCATGGCCCAGAAGCTCTGGATACGCTGGGCCGCCTGCCCGGAAAGCCGGCTGGAAACGCCGCCGGAATCCTTCTCCGCCCTGATGCTGGATTTTCCGGTCCCGGCCAAGTCCAAAACGGCCTGGACGCAGCTCTGCTACACGCTGGATGAACTGGCCCCAGCCGGAAAAATCGCCGGGCCGGCCTCCATGCTCATTTCCATCAATGAAGCCGTGTATGACGAGTACATGCAGGCCGCCTTTGAGAATTACGACCAGCGCAGGCAGGACCTCCTGCACCTGGCCGGATTCTCCGAACGCTTTGAATCCACGGAGGATTTCCTCTCCCAGCTTTCCCTGCTGGGCAATACGGATGATGAAAGCGCGGCGGCAGACCTCTCCGGAGGCGCCGTCACCCTGTCCACCATCCACCAGGCCAAGGGGCTGGAATGGTCCGTCGTCTTCCTGATCGGCCTGTGCGACGGCATGTTCCCGCACCAGCGGGTGATTGACGACGGAGACCTGGCGGGTCTTGAGGAGGAACGCCGCCTCTTCTACGTGGGCATCACCCGCGCCAAAGACCAGCTTTACCTGACCTACCCCCGCTGGAACTGCCGCGCGCAGGGAGGAACCTTCATGCAGATGCCCTCCCGCTTTCTGGATGAATTCCCGGCCAGCCTGGTGGAGGAGTGGGCGGTAGAATAAGAAGCCTGTCCCCCTTCCTGCGGTAAATGCGGGGCGCACTGGGTCTTTAATCCTTTTCCGCCGGGGAGGGAAGACGCTGTGCGGAGGTCTGGGGTGACACCTCCTCCATCCATTTGAGGACTTCCACCAAATTCTCGTCCGGCGGCATTTCATGCTTTCCCGGAAAGGGAAATTCCTTGATGGCGCACTGCCTTCTTTTGAGAACCTTGACGTCATGGCTGACGGCACTGTTGGCTCCTCCGTCCTTGTCTCCATTGATAATAGCCACCGCCATGCGCGTGGGGCACGTGAGGCGGTCCTTCCCTCCCAGCCAGCCGCCCATGGATACAATCCCCTTCCACGGGCGGACGGGCGGAATCCTGCGCTCACTATATGTAAAGGCACGGGACGCTCCGCCTGAAATGCCGCCCATGTACATGCGGTCCGCATCAAAAAAGGCCATTCTCTCCAAACTCCCGTTCGTGGAAGTCCACAGCTTGCCCAGTCCGGCTTCATGTTCCTTGGACTCCGAATTTTTAAACGTCGTCAATCCCAGGGCCACCCATCCGTTGGCCTCGCAGGCCTTCCGGAATTTCTGGACCATGTGCTGTCCATTGCCTACGGAATTAAACAGAATGATGACGGGAGGCGGAGTTTCCGCCTTCAGCGTGGATGGATAATAGACAAAGGCTTCCGGATAGGAATCCGTAGCGGGGATTTTAGTGATCTTCCCCAGCCTTCCTTCCGTATGCCGCTGCATGCGCTCCTGGTTGCTCATGGCTTCCGGAACATGCTCCTTGATCCAGTCCACGTCGTTCCCGGACAAGCTTGCCAGAGGCAGTTCCACCTGTCGGCCTTTCTCCAATTTAAGGGAAACTTTCCTGCCGGCGGCGTTGAAGCGGACAAAAGCCGCCGTGATGGTTTTGCCGGCGGTATTGGTCCACACGCGCGGCTGGTGCGGCACATCGGCCTCCTGCGCCGGGGCAAGCGGCAGCAACACGGCCGCGAGGACCGTAAACAATCGGGTAGTCATTCCCCGGTAATAGGCTGCCGACCGTTGGCAGTCAATAAAATTCGCCTGATTGCACAGCTTTGGGCACATCCCTGTTCGGAAAGCTCCATTCTTGCAGAGGCGGAACGGAGCATCCAAACTGCCACCACAGCCGGAAACAAATTTTCTTATTTATATTTGAACCATTTTCACGGCCATTATTCCGGGAAGGAAACAGCAAAATAAAAGAGGACCCAGAAAACATCATACATCCCTCACCATCAATGAGATATTTTTTCTTCTCAGGAAAATGAATTTACTGGAAGCTTTCTGGAATTCCTTTCCGGCTCCAGGTTTAAAAACCCTGTCATGACAAAGACCGCCAGACAATAGCCGCAACCATCTTATCCTGAATCATTTTCATTCCCATCTCCATCAAACCTTCCCATGTCATCCCACTGAACAGCCCGGAACGAGAATCATCTAAAACCTCGGGCGCCGTGATTGTCACGAACGCATAACCACCTAATCATTAAACAAATAAAAAAGCATGAAATTAAGACTCCCACATATGCTGCTGGCAGCAGTTATCGCTTGCCTTGGCAGTTTCTCCGTTGCTACGGCAGCTAACTATGCGGCCAACAGCGCCGATTCATTCGTGACGGCCTGGAACCAGGCTGCCGCCTCGAATGAAGCGTCAACCATCACTATCACCGTGCCGGCAGGCTCCGATAACATCACACTGACCCAGGAACAACGGGCCCAGTTGAACGCCATCTCCGGAACGGGCAACGTTACCGTCCAAATGGCGGACCCCAGCGGCAAACTGGTTAATTTCAATTATGATCTGGTTAATGGACAGGTCAGCTTCAACGACATCACACTGAGCGAACCCCTGGGAAGCGACAATGACATCGTAGTCACGAACGCCACGGACACCACCACCATTGACGGCAGGAACATTGCCATCGAAGGAACGAATGACGCCGCCAATCCCAAGACGGTAGGCGCCACCGTCACTTCCACGAACGGACAGGTAGGCATCGGCGACAACGTTTCCATGGAAAAAGCCGTCACCGTTACCGGCCAGGCGGCTCACACGGTGGACCCCTCCACGCCCCCGGCAGGTGAGGCCTATACCAGGACGACCTACGACACCTACAGCAATTCCAACGAGCAGGCCGTGGTCCTGGGCAACAACGTCACCATGCAGGATACCGTGACGGCTACCGGCCAGATCGTCAGTGATCCGGCGGCCAAAGTTACGCTGAACGGAGACGTGACCTCCACGGCCGGGATCGGCACCGTGACCACGGAACAGTTTGACGCGGCCAACAACCAGAACAGCAAAACCGTCATCGATTCCATGGATGACAGCATTTCCGGCGGCATCGTCCTTGGTGAAACCACGGCCGGATCCATCACCATCAAGACTGTAGGCGGCAATGTTTCCCTGGGAGACAACACCGTTCTGAACGGCACCACCGTTTCCGCGGAATCCGTCGACCTGAACAAGACGGTTTACAGCAATGACGACGGCAACTGGAATACGGTTGTGGGCACGGAAAAGCTGGACACCATCGAAGGCAGCGTCACCCTGGGCAACAACACCACCGTCAAGGGGAATTCCACCCTGACGGCGGATGACAATATTGCCATCGGCACCAACAGCGTGATCACCGGCAATACCGCCGCTGACGGCATCATCACTGCGGGAGGCCAGATCTCCATCGGAGACGGCACCCAGGTCGTGGGCAACACCGCCACCAACGCCGGCAAGGCCGCCATCAACCTGGCCGACGGCCAGACCCTGTACATCGGTTCCGGCGCAGTTCTTTCCGGCAACACGTCCAACGGCGTCCTCGGTTCCGTGCATGCGGGCCAGAACACCCAGATCAACGTTTATACGGACGGCACCGCCTACACCTTCATCAATGACGGCATTGACACCGCGGCTCCCGCGGCCCCCACGGCTGACGCCGCCCCTCTGGCCGCTGACCAGACCGTCATGACGAAGACCGGCACGGGCACCCTCGTCTACGGCGGCGGCGGAGCCACCGACACGTTCGGAGGCACCTACCAGCAGCTTGAAGGCAACCTGATCATTGGCCACGCCACCTTTGGAACCGTGGACGCCGCTACCGGAAAAGTCGGCCCCCTCCAGTCCATCGGCGCCGCCGTAATGGGCACGGACGATACGGTTTACGACATCCGGACGGGCCAGGTGACCCTGGCGCAGAATTCCACCATGAAGGGGGCTTCCGCCTCCTTCGGAGGCGATTCCACCCTGCTCCTGAGCGACGGCTCCGTGCTTGACTTCGGCACCCCGGCCACCTTCACGGATAATTCCCGCGTGGGCATCCAGGTATCCGACGCCACCGGCAATCCCGTCCCAATCGCCCAGCTGAAGAAGGGCACGGAAAGCGTGAACGTCACGCTGAACGGCACGGACATTTCCGGACGCCTGCTGAACAACCTGTTCCTGACCACCACCATGGCTCCGGGAACGACGGAAGGCACCACCACCATCACCCAGAACATGAGGGGCATTGACGGTCCCATGTCCGGCTACAACGGCAACGTTTACACCGTAGCGGCCGCTCTGGAAAGCAACCGCCTGAACGTGGCCGCCGGTTCTCCCGCCGCCCAGTTCTATGAAACCCTGCTGCGCGTGACGGACCCGAACGAAGCTGCCAACATGATTCAGTCCGTCAGCGGTGAAAACGTGATGAACTTCGCGTGGGCCGCCAGCCGGACGCTGAGGAGCTTTGCCGACCTGGGACGCATCCAGTCCGCCGCCTCCATGGCCCGCCAGACGGAAGACACCATTGAAGTGGTGGACGCCAAGGGCTCCCCGATCGCCCGCAAGACGATCGCCAAGGGCAACGGCAACATCTGGGTAGGCGGCATGGGCAACTGGGATGACCAGGACGCCCGCGGAGGCATCTCCGGCTACAAGTACAATGCAGGCGGCTATGCCGTGGGTATTGACTACAAGGCTGCCCAGGGTTCCCTGATCGGCATTGCAGTGGGCCAGAGCTTCGGCGACATCAAGGACAAGAGCGGATTCGGCTCCGACTACGACGTGGATTCCTTCATGGCCATGATCTACGGCCGCATGCATCCCTTCAGGGAAAGCAAGTTCACGCTGGACGGCTACGGCGCCTACGGACGCTCCAAGTTCAAGGGCAATTCCTACATCATGGGAACCGCCGCCAACGGCAATGAAAATGCGGACTCCTTCAGCGGCGGCCTGTACGCCACCTGGACGGAACACTTCGCACTCGGCAAGGCCTTCGTAACGCCTTACACGGGTATCGAATTCATGACCACCGAACTCAAGGGCTTCTCGGAAAGCGGACCTTACGGCCGCTCCTTTGACCACGCCCGCGCCCAGAACTGGACCATTCCGTTGGGCGTGACCATCGCCCGCGCCTACCAGACGGACGGCGGCACCACCATCACCCCGGCCTTGACGGTGGCCGCGGCGCAGGATGTGAGCCGCATGAATCCCAAGTCCAACGTCAGCGGACCCCTGGGAGCCTGGAACGTGCGCGGCGTCAACGTCGGTCGCACCGCATTCCGCCTGAATGCCGGCATTGACGTGCTCTTCTCCAGCAATTGGGGAGCACGGGTCTGCTATCAGTTCGAGACCCGCAACAAGCTGACCTCCCATGGAATCAACGGAGCCATCAGCTATACGTTCTAAGTAGGACGGCGCTTCAGCGCATGCTTTTACTTGGTTATGGTAGGCCCTTTCCCGCCCTGTGCGGGAAAGGGTTTTCCGTATGTTTCAACTACTGTCTCCTGCCGCACATTAAATCTTTTCTTTTAAAAACGGCATCTCCGAATAAAGGAATGACGTCTGCACGGATTTCCAATCCGGCGTCAATGCAAATGTTTGAAGGAGGAACACATCAGGCAAACATATCTTTACTACAACTTAAACGGAAAAGAGGGCACGAGCATTTAATTAATTCATAATTCATTTATTGTAAAATATTTATTTTTTAATAAACCGGGAATCGGATTGGAAATCCGTTATCCGTGTCTCTGTTAAAGTATCTGTTGAGCATGAGATTATCTACATTCTGCATTTTATGCTGCCTATCCGCCGGGATTTCCCAGGCTGCCACCTATGTCTGGAGCGGAGCGGCAGGAAACGGGATCTATGGAGATTCCAACAACTGGACGGTGGACGGCGCGCCGAACGGCTACTTCCCGCAGCACAGCACCAATGACAACGCCATCATCGGGGAAAACGCCGGAACTGTTACCTGGTCCACCGCGCAATCCTTCTTCGGCGCCACCAATACGGTCCAGGTAGGGTCCGGAAGCACCCTGGTCTGCACGACTACGATAGGGGATCTCAACGTCAATTCCTTTACCCTGGAAGGCAATTCCCATCTGGTATTTGAATCCAGCAACGCCTTTGGACTGGGCCGTGACTTTACGCTGGATTTCGGCACCTTTACGGCGGCGGAACACGGTTCCTGGACCGCTACGGACCTCACCAACTTCTGGACCAACGGAAAAACCGTCACCTTCACCGGCACGCTGGATATGAACAGCCTTTCCGGAAGCGGAACGATTGAACTGGCTTCCATCAAATCCGCCCAGCAGGGAGGCAACCTCAATCTGGACCTGAGCGGCCTGAACATCGCCAGCAACTCCCAGGTACAGGCGACCGTGACGCAGGTCACGGAAAACGGCGTCACCAAGGTACTGATCAACTATGAAACCGTTCCGGAACCCGCAACGGCCACGCTGAGCCTGCTGGGACTGGGCTCCCTGCTGTTAAGAAGAAAGAGACAGTAGTCTCCGCCCCAGCACCGATTTTACCCCGGCTTGCTCCCCAAAGGGAAAGCCGGGGTTTTCTTTTGCCGGCGGGGTCAATTTTCACAAGCATTTCCCCATTCGCCAACGCGGCCGCTCCGGGGCCGCGCAACGCCGCCCCGAACGGAAAAACGGAAGCTTCCCCGCGCAGGTCAGAACTCGCAGTTGCGCGGCGTGCGGGCAAAGGGCAGTACGTCGCGTATGTTCGTCACTCCGGTCACGAACATCAGCAGGCGTTCAAACCCGGCTCCGAATCCGGCGTGCGGAACCGTGCCGTAGCGGCGCAGATCCGCATACCAGCGGTAGGCTTCCTCATTCATGCCCATGCGGCGCATGTTTTCCTCCAGAATGTCCAGCCGTTCCTCACGCTGGCTTCCCCCTACGATTTCCCCGATGCCGGGCACCAGCACGTCCATGGCGGTAACGGTCCTGCCGTCTTCGTTCAGACGCATGTAGAAAGGCTTGATCTCCTTCGGGTAATTGTAAACGATGACCGGGCATTTGAAATGCTCTTCCGTCAGGAAGCGTTCGTGCTCGCTCTGGAGGTTGATGCCCCAGGAAACGGGGTAATCAAACGTTTTCCCGCTCTTGAGCAGAATATCCACGGCTTCCGTATAGGAACAGCGCACAAACGGCGTTTCCTTCACATGCTCCAGGCGTTCCCGCAGTCCCTTGTCCACAAAGCGGGTCAGGAATTCCACCTCTTCCGCGCTGTTCTCCAGGGCGTCGCCGACCAGGAAGCGGACGAACGCTTCCGCCATGTCCATGTCTCCGTACAGGTCGCAGAAGGCCATTTCAGGCTCCACCATCCAGAATTCCGCCGCATGGCGCGTGGTATTGGAGTTCTCCGCCCGGAAAGTGGGGCCGAAGGTATAAATATTGCTCAGTGCGCATGCGAACGCCTCCCCTTCAAGCTGTCCGCTCACGGTGAGGTAGGCCGCCTTGCCGAAGAAATCCAGGGCTGCGTCACGGGAGGCGGCGTCGCCCACGTCCAGCGTCGTCACACGGAACATTTCACCGGCGCCCTCGCAGTCGCTGGCGGTAATAATGGGCGTGCTGACCCAGGAAAAGTCCCTCTCCTGGAAAAACCGGTGGATGGCATAGGCCAGCCTGCTGCGCATGCGGAACACGGCGCCAAACAGGTTGGTGCGGGGGCGCAGATGGGCGATGGAACGCAGGAATTCCGGCGTATGCCCCTTTTTCTGCAAAGGGTAGGAATCCGGAGCGGTCCCCACCAGCTCCAGGGAGGCAGCGCGCAGTTCCCATCGCTGCCTGCCCTGTCCGGCAACCAGAGCCCCGCGAACGCTCACGGCGGAGCCCGTGGTCATTTCCCCAATCCGTTCATAACCGGGAATGCCTGCATCCGCCACCACCTGGAGGGAAGCCACGGAAGAACCGTCATTTACTTCCAGAAAGGAAAAAGCCTTGGAATCACGGCGCGTACGCACCCAGCCCTGAATCAGTACGTCCGGCATTTCCGCCTCACTGTTCAAAGCATATTTCACCAATGTTCTGCTGATCATGGCGCAAGTATAATACAGCGCCTTTCCCATGCCAGCAGAATTACTTTTCTCCGGAGAGAATATTCAGGCGCTTCCGGCAGCGGAAGGAGGGCGTGCAGCACGGCTCTATTTGGAGGGCTGCATAACCTGCCGCCCCGTCGTAATGGCGATGGCGTCCGCCAGCGGCATTTCCTTTTCCGTGTGGGCCGCACCCCAGGAATCCGAGAAGATGAGCGTCTTCTTTTCCTCGTCAAAGCCGATGATGAGCCTCAAATGGCCACCGCGCGTCTGGGACAGGCGCAGCGGCTCAGGAACGATGCCCAGTTGAACGGACCACAGCACGGGAATGCCCGCCGTGATGTAGGGCCTGATGGCGTTGAGCCATTTGTCCATCTGGGACGGAGATCCGGCGCGCGCCAGCTTCAGCACCTCCCCGTCCGCATTGTCCCAGAAGCCGGACCAGTCATATTCATTCTCCACCTTCTCCTTTTTTAATTTGGAGGCGGCGCGGTTGTAGGCTTTCAGCAGATTCCGGAAATCACGGGTGTCCGTCAGGGAATCCAGCACCTTGATCCGGATCTGGAAGCGCGCCCCTATCTTTTTCAGGTTCTCCGCCATTGCCGCCGTGCTGGTTCCTCCTTCCGCGGAGGAATTGGCCAGGGAAGCAAGTTCGTGCTGGTCCACGTAATCCATTCCGTAATAGGCAAAAATCCGGGCGGCGGTCGCCACCACGCAATAACCCTTCTGCCCCTGGTCTACCATGGGAATGTCCTGGATGACCACCCGTTTTCCTTCTTTCCTGACGTGCTGCTTGATGTCCGCCTTTCTGGCGCGGGAAGAAGCGTCGCCCCTCGCGATGGAAGCCTCCGTGGGGCCGGCCTTCAACCGGATGAATTCCGCTTCAAATTCCCTGCCCTCCCGCGACGTATTGGTTTCCAGGGTAATCGCCCCCTTGTCCCAAATCCAGGACCAGCCATTGACCTTGACCACCGCCTCCTTCCGGGTGGCCCGGTACTCCCTGGGCTGCACTCCGGTGAGAGCGGTCAGCCCTTCCCTGACGCGGTCCAGGCGTTTTTCAAACTCATCCTTGTCAATGGCCCCGTTGTCCCCCTTGTTGTACATCATGACGGTCATGGACTGGGGAACGCCTTCCTTCCAGTGCACCAGCATTTCCCCCAGGGACATTTCCCCTATTTTGATTGCAGGCTTCGCAATCCGGAGCTGGGTCTTGTCCCTGTCCACCCAGCCTCCGGATTCCCCGTTGAAATATTTCCCAAACAAATCCGGTTGCGGGAGGGTCCAGAACGCGCCGGATTTTAAATCCGGCGCCATGTCGCCAGCGCCCCATGCGGCGGGAAGAAGGCAGCAGGCGGAAAAGACAGAGAGGAATGAAGAGATAAATCGCATAACGGCAAAGGAGTAGAGGAACGGTCCCGCTGCTCGGGGCCCATGCTGACAATGTATTCTTCCATGGCGGTCCTGCCAAGAAAAAATGAATCTTACCCCGGCGGACGGTCCGTTATTAGCCTTCCCTTCACCGGATTCATTCAGACAGGCCCCAGGAACAAAAAAACCGGCCTGCCGCGGTACATTCCGCAGCAGGCCGGCTTGAATGAATAAACCAGTCCGGTTACATGAACGGACGCAAACGCTGCATGATGGCGTCCTTGGAAGAGGCTCCCACCATCGTATCCATGATTTCCCCGTCCTTGATAACCAGAAGGGTGGGAATGGTACGCACGCCATAGGTAGCGGCAAGGCCGTTGTTGGCGTCCACATCCACTTTGCCCACCTTGATCTTGCCGGCCAGTTCCGTGGAAAGCTGGTCAATGATCGGGGCGATCATGCGGCAGGGGCCGCACCATGTAGCCCAGAAGTCGACAAGCACAGGAATGTCGGACTTCAGGACTTCATCCTCAAAATTTGCTTCAGAAAATACGTTTGCCATAGTACCGCTTAGAGTATTTCAACAGTCATTATGTTCACTTATTCTTCTGCATCGGCGCCATCATCGGAAGACTCTTCTGCAGGGGCATCGGAGGAGGCGTCATCGGAAGAAGATTCGGCGGCCGCGTCATCGGTCGCTTCTTCACCGGCGGAGGTGGGAGCCGCGGCAGCGGGCTTGGAGTCGCTCCCCAGCCAGCCCGTCATGCTGCGGGCTTCCAGGGTATCCGTGGCGTATTGATAACCAACGAAAATAAGCGCAAAGGCAAGAGCCACGAAGGAAAGAATATTGAGCAGCGTATTGGGAGACGCTTCCGTATCTTCTTCAAACTTCTTGGCCGTAAAGGAGGCGGAAGAAACCGGAGCGGCCGCAGGAGCGGTATTCAGCCCGATGGTGGCCTGCGGAAGCTGGGCGGTCGCCATGCCTGCCCCGGGAGGGGTCAGGGGAACGGTGGGCGCAGCGGCTGCGGGTGCCGCACCGGCGGGAGGAGCCACGGGCGTCGTGGCGGAGCCGAGAGCAACCGTCTTCAACCCGCCGCCAAGCTTGATGCCTCCGCCGAGCCCGGCGGGACGAAGGGGAATGGTGGGCGCAGCAGCAGCGGGCGGCGCGGTGGGTGCGGCGGGAGCCGCAGGAGCGCCGGAGGCGGGAGGGACAGAGGGAGCCGCCGGTGCCTTGGGCACGGAGGGAGCGGCCGGCGGAGTCGGAATGCTGGGCGGAGGCGGAGTACCGCCCGGAATGGAGGGGGGAGGTGGATTACTCATATCGGAAAAAATAGCTGTGCTGAACGATAGCTCTCGCTTATTTCCGACCGTAAATCAAGAAAAAGAATGCGCAAAGCCCAAATTCCGTGCAATTTTTTTTAATTTGGAGCGTATTCCATCCTAAACACGCTGTCCGGACTTGCCCTGAAAAGCGTTCTTTCCTACGCTGTGTATCCGGCATTATTTCATATGAAACCCATTACCAAATTAGCTTCCACCACCTTGCCCGACGGTTCCATTCTCGACCTCTGGGAACGGGACGGCTTCCATTTTCTTCTTCGTGACGGCGTGCAGCTCGCGTCCAGTTTTTCCCATGGGAGCAATGAAGCGGCAGCGGCCATGGCGGCAGCCCCGGTTAAAAGGGCCAACCAGCCCGCTTTTCTCCTGGACGGCCTAAGCCTGGGGTTCACCCTGTTTGCCCTGATGGACCTGGTCCAGAGGGAAAAGGCCCGCTTCATCGTAGCGGAGCCCTGCAAGCCGCTCGTTGACTGGCACCAGGAGCTGATGGACGGGGAACGCCCCGGCTTCCTGCACGATCCCCGCGTCAGCGTGGAATTCACTCCGGCGCTCCAGATCGCCCGCAAAAACCCGAAAAGCTTCCACGCCATCCTGTGCCGTTCCACGCATGAACGCATGAACCTGAGCGTGGCGGAGGCTTCCGACTATTTTGCCGCGCTCAAGCAGGGCGGCCTGCTGGTCATCACCGTGGCCCGGCCGGACGTCCGGCTTGCCCGCACACTCCAAAAAGCGGGTTTTGAAGTGAGCACGGAGGCCGTGCCTGCCTCACATAAAGGAAAGAAAACCACTTTTCACACCGTTATTCTTGGAAAGAAGGGGCGCTTCGTCCCCTTTTCCGCGCATCAATCCTGATTCCATCCTGCCACCATGAACCGCACAACTCTTACAACGGCCGGACTTCTGGCCGCCCTGCTCATCGGAATTCCCGCCCTGGCGGATTCCATTGCCCCGGGCATCCTGCTTCCCAAGAAAAACACCAAGTCCATTTCCTTCTCCCCCAAGGGGAGCTCGGACATTTTCCTGCTCGGCATCATGCCGCAGGGCAGCTCCGTCAAGAAGGGGGAATCCGTGGCGCAGGCGGACTTCCGCATCCTGGACAAGAGCATTGAAGACTACGAACGCACCATCAAGAGCAAAAACCTGGAAGTGCTGAAACTCCGGTACGCCCTGGACCAGCAGAAGGAACGCTCCGCGCTGGCTCTGCAAAAATACCAGACGGCCCTGACCCGGACGGAGGAGGACCAGAAAGACTTCCTGGAAAAGCGGAAGGCCCGCATGCTGGCGGAAGAAGAGGAACGCGTCAACAAGGCCCTGCGCCACATGTCCTACAAGCAGGAGGAGCTGAACCAGCTTACCAAGATGTACAAGGATGACCAGGTGGCGGAGGAAACGGAAGAAATCATCCTCAAGCGCCTGAAAAACGAACTGGGGGAAAGCGAATTTGCCGTCCAGGGAGCCAAGCTAGTCGCGGAGCTGGCCAAGCTGCGCAACATCCACCGCCTGGGGGAAGACTACGCCACGGCGGTCAAGGAAAAGCAGATGGATTTGGAACAGGCCCGGAAGCAGGCTGATTTTGACCTGGAACAGAAAAAGATAGCCCTGACGGAGGCGGAGGTGTCCCTGCGCCGCCTTCAGGACAAATACAACGAACTGAAAGCGGACCGGGAAATGGCCGCCTTCAAGGCCCCTGAAAACGGCATCCTGCTGTACGGCGGCTATGTGGCGGACAAATGGGTAGCCATTCCGGTGGCGGAAAAGCTCAAGCCCGGCGGCAAGCTGGAAGCCTTTGACAAAATCGCCACCATCGTCCCGCCGAACTCGGAACTGATCGTGCAGGCCACGCTGCCGGACTCCACCGCCACGCCCAAGGTGGGGGAAGCCGTCGTCATCAAGGTAACGAACATGCAGATTCCCGGCGTCATTACGGAAGCCAGCCCCATTCCGGGGGCGGACGGCAAGCGCCGTATCATCATCACGCCCAAGGTTCCCGCCAGCCAGATCTTCGCTCCCGGCCTCCCCGTCCAGGTCACCATCAAGGACCAGCAGGCCTGATCCCCCTACGGACCTCCATGAATAAAGCTGTCTTTTTTCTCGCCGCCCTGGGGGCCAGCACGGCGCTCTGCGCCTCCATTCCGGCGGAAAACGCGGAAAAAAGGGATACCATTCCCATTGCCAGGGTGCCGGACGTTCCGCCGCCCTCCCGGGAAACCCTGGACGCCTCCATCCGGAAGGCGGCGGACTTCCTGCTGAAGGAACAGAACAGGGACGGCTCCTGGGGAAGCCATACGCGCACCAAGGGGCTGAACGTCATCTGCCCCTACCCGGAAGGGCCCAGGTCGTTCAGAACGGCCTCCACCTCCCTGTGCGTAATCGGCCTGCTCACCAGCCCCCTGAAGGAGGACCCCGCCGTCAAGGCCGCGCTGGACAAGGCCGTGCAATACCTGCTAACCACGCTGCCCACCCTGAAACGGGGAGACACGCGCACCGTGCTCGGCGTCTGGGGCCATGCCTACGGCCTCTCCGCCCTGAGCCGGGCGGCCCGCAATCTTCCTGCGGATTCCCCCCTGTATGCGGAACTAAAAAAAGTGGCCGGCCTTCAGGTCAAGGCGCTGGACCAGATGGCGGACGTCCAGGGCGGCTGGGGCTATTATACGTTTGAAACCTTTTCCAAACGTCCCATCGGAGAGCCCACCTCCTTCCTGACGGCTACGGTCCTGCTCGCCTACAAGGACTCGGAACAGGCCTTCGGCCTCAAGCCGGATGCCCGAGTCGTCAAACGCGCCGTCGCCTGCCTGGAAAAACTGCGGACCCCTGCCGGCAGCTACGTCTATTCCCTTTCCCACTCTTTCTATCCCGGCCGGCCCATCAACCGCCACACCGGCAGTCTGGCCCGCACCCCCGCCGGAGACCTGGCCCTGATGCGGTATGACCCGGCTTTCATCTCCAGGCGGCAGTTGGAAGACGGCCTGGAACGCATCTGGAGCCGCGGCGGCTGGCTTTCCCTGGCCGTGAAAAAGCCCATTCCCCATGAAAGCTTTGCCCAGAACGCGGGCTACTTCTTCTACTACGGGTATTATTACGCCGCCCGCTGCCTGGAGGAAGTGGCCCCGGAACATCTGGCGCGCCATGCCTCCCATCTGGCAAGCGACCTCCTGCCCATGCAGGAAAAAGACGGCTCCTGGTGGGACTATCCCCTGTACAACTACCATAAATTCTACGGTACCGGCTATGCCCTGTACGCCGTCTCCCGCGTCAGGGAATCCCTGTACCCTTCCAATGCCGCAACGGCCTCCTGACCCATGTTCCGCCTGCTGACGACCAGCCTTCTCGCGATTCTGTGCCTGCATCTTCCCGCAGCGCACGGGAAACCCGCGCAGGCGGAAAAGGCGGATGCCATCCAGATCGCCAAAATTCCGGACATCCCGCCCGCGAAATCCGAACAATTTGACCAGGCGTTCCGCCGCGGCGTAGACTTCCTGCTGAAAACGCAGAACAGGGACGGCTCCTGGGGCGACCACCGGGTGATCGGCACCTGGAACATCCTCTGCCCCTATCCGGACGGCCCGCTCACCTTCAAGACGGCAAGCACCGCCCTGTGCATTGCGGGGCTTAACGCCAGCCCCCTGCACAACGAACCCGCCGTGCAGCAGGCCATGACCCGCGCGGAAAACTACCTGATCCGTACGATGCCCCATTTGAAGCGCGGCGACTCCCTTTGCGTGTACAACACCTGGGCGCATACCTACGTGCTGGACGCCATGAGCATGCGGGCCGCAAGACTGGACCGGAACAGCCCGCGCTACCGGGAGCTGAAAAGCTGCGCCGGCTCCCAGGTGAAAAAGCTCAATGAGCTGGCTTCCGCCATGGGGGGCTGGGGCTACCTCACCTATTCCGGCTTCAGCAAACGGCCCGCGGCGCAGCCTACCTCCTTCCTGACGGGAACCGTCCTTATCTCCGCCTGGATGGCCGGAAAATCATTCGGCCTGTCGCTGGACAACAAAATATTCAGCCGCGCGTTGAAGTTCCTCAAATCCCAGAGGACGCCGGCGGGAACCTACGTCTATTCCCTGGGGCATGCCTTCTATCCCGGCCGGCCCATCAACCGCCACACCGGCAGCCTGGCACGCACCCCCGCCTGTGACTACGCCATCAGGCTCTGGGAGCCGGAGGACATCTCCCTGCGCCAGCTCGTGGACGGACTGGACCGCCTGTGGAGCCGCCGGGGATGGCTGACGATGGCCCTGCACAAGCCCACTCCCCATGAAAGTTTCGCCCAGAATTCCGGCTACTTTTTCTACTACGGATACTATTATTCAGGAATGTGTCTGGACATGCTGGCCCCAAATCAGGTAAAACGCCATGCGTCTCTATTGGCGGACGACATCCTCACCCGTCAGGGAACAGACGGTTCCTGGTGGGATTACCCCCTGTACAATTATCACAAATTCTACGGCACCGGCTACGCCCTTTACGCCCTTTCCCGCGCGTGGGACAAGCTGTACGGACAGCCGGAACCGCCTTCATCCCTTACTTCCACACCATTCCGGCCATGACAAACACCATGAAATCCCTTCTGGCGCTCTGCCTGTTCTGCGGCGCGGCCGCCGTTTCCACCGCGGAAACGCCGGTCCGGCACACGTCCTTCAAGCCCGGTGAAATCTGGACGGACAACAACGGCGTGCACATCAATGCCCACGGCGGCGGCATTCTGTACGACAAGGGCACCTACTACTGGTACGGGGAACACAAGGTGGAGGGGGACGCCGGAAACCGCGCCCAGGTGGGCGTGCACTGCTATTCCTCCAGGGACCTGTACAACTGGAAGGACGAGGGAATCGCCCTGAAAGTGGTGGAAGGGGACAACTCCCACCCCATCGCCAAGGGCTGCATCCTGGAACGCCCCAAGGTAGTCTACAACAAGAAGACCAAAAAGTACGTGATGTGGTTCCACCTGGAACTCAGGGGGAAGGGCTACGGTTCCGCGTACGCGGGCGTGGCTACGGCCACAAAGCCCACCGGACCGTTCACGTTCCTGAAAGCCGGGCGCGTCAATCCGGGCAAATGGCCCCTGAACATGGACAAGAAGGACCAGACCATGAAAACGTTCAAGGGAGTGCCCGGCCTGACCTCCAGCGCCCTGCCGGAAGGCGTGCGTTCCGAGGACATGTTCAAGAAAGACTTTGAAAAAGGACAGATGAGCCGTGACATGACCATCTTTGTGGATGATGACGGCAAGGCCTACCACATCTATTCCTCCGAGGAAAACAGCACTACCCACATCGCGGAACTGACTCCGGACTACACGGAGCACACCGGCAAATTCGTCCGCGTCTTCCCCGGCCGCTTCATGGAAGCTCCCGCCATCTTCAAGCACAAGGGCAAATACTACTTCATCGCCTCCGGATGCACGGGCTGGGCGCCCAACGCCGCCCGCAGCGCCGTGGCTCCCCGCATTGCCGGACCGTGGACGGAGCTCAAAAACCCCTGCGTGGGTCCCAAGGCCGGGAGCACCTTCGGCGGACAGAGCACCTACATCCTGCCCGTACAGGGCAAACCCGGCAAATTCATCTTCATGGCGGACATCTGGCGGCCCCAGAACGCCATTGACGGCCGCTATATGTGGCTTCCCATCCAGTTTGACGGAGACCAGATCAAACTGGAATGGAAAGACGAATGGAAACTGGAAGACATGTAACCCGATTCACCGCCAACACGCATGAAAACACTGCTGCTCACCTTTTTTGCCGGACTGGCCTGCTGCCTCTCCTCCGTTGCCACGGCTGACGCCCCCGTCAAACACACGTCCTTCAAGCCCGGTGAAATCTGGACGGACAACAACGGCGTGCACATCAATGCCCACGGCGGCGGCATTCTGTACGACAAGGGCACCTACTACTGGTACGGGGAACACAAGGTGGAGGGGGACGCCGGAAACCGCGCCCAGGTGGGCGTGCACTGCTATTCCTCCAGGGACCTGTACAACTGGAAGGACGAGGGAATCGCCCTGAAAGTGGTGGAAGGGGACAACTCCCACCCCATCGCCAAGGGCTGCATCCTGGAACGCCCCAAGGTAGTCTACAACAAGAAGACCAAAAAGTACGTGATGTGGTTCCACCTGGAACTCAGGGGGAAGGGCTACGGTTCCGCGTACGCGGGCGTGGCTACGGCCACAAAGCCCACCGGACCGTTCACGTTCCTGAAAGCCGGGCGCGTCAATCCGGGCAAATGGCCCCTGAATCTGGACAAAAAGGACCAGACGACCGAGTTCACCAAGGAGATGCCTGACTATGTCCGCATCATCCGCAGGGACTTCCCCGGCGGCCAGATGAGCCGTGACATGACCATCTTTGTGGACGACAACGGCAAGGCCTACCATATTTACTCCTCCGAAGGGAACATCACCCTGCACATCGCGGAACTGACGCCGGACTACACCGGGCATAACGGAAAATACGTCCGCGTCTTCGTCAACCGCTACATGGAAGCTCCCGCCATCTGCAAGCACAACGGGAAATACTACATGATCGCCTCCGGCTGCTCCGGCTGGGCGCCCAACGCGGCCCGCAGCGCCGTGGCCCCCCGCATGGCCGGACCGTGGACGGAGCTCAAAAATCCCTGCGTGGGGCCCAAGGCCAATATCACCTTCGGCGGACAAAGCACCTACATCCTGCCCGTACAGGGCAAGCCCGGCAAATTCATCTTCATGGCGGACATCTGGCGGCCTAAAAACGCCATTGACGGCCGCCACATGTGGCTTCCCATGAAATGGGACGGCGACCAGATCATTCTGGAATGGAAGGATGAATGGACCCTGAAGGATCTGTAACCGTTTCCTTCCCCCTCTTTCATGCAGGATACGATCTACTGCTTCCACCTCCTGGCCACGAGGCAGAAGCGCACCCTGCTATATGCCCTGTGCTCCATTCCCGTCGTCACGGCAATCTGGCTGCTGAATCCGGAATGGCCTTTCTGGGCCGGTTACATTGCCTGGGCGCTCGTCTGCACGGCAGTTCTGATGATTCAATATGCCGCCCCTCTCCCCATCCGCTGCCCGCACTGCGGGCATGCCGGGCTTCGCCCCGCCTCGCAGACGCCGGAGGAACAGGGAAGGCCGGATACAGGCATCATGCTGGAATGCCGGGGCTGCGGCTCCTCCTTTTATACGGACGCCTATCTCCCATGGCCGGGGAAAAGCGTTCGCCGCCGTCTCGTTTCCGCGGATGAATGGGAAGAAAAACCTGCCTGTAAACAAGCCGGGCCTGCTTCCTCCGGAGAGGAAAGCAGGCCGGACAGGTTTTCCTGAATTTAACGGAGGAAAAGATTAACGGGCTTTCTTGGAAGCCATCACATAATTCCTCATGCGCTGGTCAGCGGGAGTGGTGGGGCGCACGCTGGTGACCCAGTTGCCATCCTTGTCCTTCTTCTTGATTTCCGTTCTGTCCCGGTACAGCTTCGCGGAGAAATCGTTGGAATCAAGGATCACCGGGCCGGGGCCCTTGGTGACGATGGGAGTGGGCGGTACTTCCGCCACCACCGTCATGGGGGTAGTAAGGGAATCATACCAGTACACCAGTTCCTGCTGGCCGATGGGGTTGTCCGGATAAGGCGCATAGGCTCCGTTATTGGTGGAAACCTTCACATAGGCCGGTTCCGGGAACGTGGTCTGATAGGAAGAAGGGGAACAGGCCCCCAACAGCAAAAGGCCGGCTCCGCCGACAATGATCATGGAATGCAGTTTCATATAGGCATTTGATTCCCTCCCGTCTCGTTCCGTTCAGACGATGCACGGTTCCGGGAACTTCCACTATGCCGTGAAAACTTTCCAAATTCACTTATTTTCAAACAGAAACGTTTATGAATGACAGAACTTCCGCCCGTTTGTCTTATCTCCGTCTTGAACGCGTTGCTGCACGCCGGAAACCATCGGGACCTCTTCCAGCCCTTGCACCCTCCGGAATATTCCGGACAACCATGCTCCGGGCAGGTAAGGCGGCATTAACAAAAACCATTCCCCTTCCAACAAAAAAACCTGCCGGGAATGACCTCCCGCACCAGCTCTGAAAAACGTTCCCGGCTCCGGCTCAGTCATACGCAGGCGGAGAGGAAGGGGAGGAATGTTCTCTCTCCTTTTTCCGTTCTTCTCCGGTGATGCCTCCGTGACGCCGCAGCAACGCGGCCATCTCCCCATCCCCGCGCTCCAGCGCCATGTCCAGCGCCGTACGGCCCCTGGCATCCACCGCATTGAGCAGCTCCCGGCACGAAACCAGAATATCCGCCAGGGGAACGGATCGGGAGGCAACGGCCTTCATCAGGGGAGTCGTCGTACCGCCCGGAAGCATATCCTCCCCGGACAGGCGAAGCCGGGACATCAGAAAACGAAGCATGCTCTCATCCCCCGTTTCCACGGCCAAAAAAAACGGCTGGCCAGGGAGAAACCGAACTGAATAAATCCGTGCGCAGCCTTTCCAGGTTTTCAGATAATTTTCGGTAAGCCGCAGCGGACGATCCTCCGGCTGCTGCCATGCGCTCCGCGATCAGACGCGCTTCCCCAAAGCCGGCAAAATTCCGGGCCGGGCTGGTGAAGCCCTCTGATCTTCTCTCCGGTACCAGCCCCGCGACGGCCAGCAAATCCCGGCACCTCTGGCGGTACAGCCACGACTCATGCGCCGTCATGTAAATGCCTATCCCGGAACTCCAGAAATAAATGCCGGGCTGAATTTCATACTCCACGGAAAAAACCACATAACGCCGCCACGCCCGGTCCGCCTCCCGGAGCCTGTCCTCCCATCCGGTACGCATGAAACTGCAGCCATTCTCCGGCAAGAAAGCCGTCCGGATACCGGACAACCGGGCCTTCCAGTAAATCCGGTAGGAGCCCAGCAGGAACTTGACGAAGGGATATTCAGAAGAACAAACGGCCTGTTCCACCTTTTGCAGCACGGGGTCATTCTCCTGCCAGCCGGGATCAACGGGCGCAACGTCCACCAGAGGGTAGGCATTCGTCGCGCAGGCCGTATCCGCAATAGCCATCATCCGCTCCATCTTTTTGAAGGCCCGGCGCACATGGACTTCCGCCTCCTCCAGCTCTCCCAATGACCCGGCATCGGGTACGCCCTCCCCCTTCATGGCAGAGCGCCGGTTTTGGTCGGCCAGCATCCACGCCCTGTAAAACCTCTCATCCGCTCTTAAAAATGCCTCCCAAGCCACCTGCGCCTGCACCCAGGATTCCATCACTATTTCATCCTGCAATTCCTGAAGAGGCATTTCCTTAAACCACTTTGATTGATGTTCAATCAATTCCGACTTTACAAACCACCGTGAAGCCAACCAGGCGGCTACGGGAGCATAAAGAGCATCCAGCCGGGACTGCCAATAGGCGTCCAGTGCGGCGGCTTCCTTCAGCGCACGAGCATCCTTCGCCGCCCGGGTGGCGTCTATCGCTTGTTCCAGACGGACAGGCTCCGTCCCCTCCGGACCAGGAACCGCACCTTTTCCATAGGCTGGTATATATTCGGCGAACGCCTTCAACGTTCCGGAAGGCAGTAAAAACTCCCTGGAAGGATCGGACGGCACATCCCCGGAAGCCCACCCGGCCACGCAAAATGCCGCCGCGGCCATAATCCGCCATCTCATGCCCATGCTGCTCCTGTTCTCTTCCTTCCGGCTTCCCCGCACGAGCCGCCATCATGTCATCATCCGGATTTCACGGCCTTTTCTTTTCAACGGGCAACCGCATGAAGGAAAGGAGCTTGCCGGGAACGCGGAGGCGTGGTTGAATGCATGCCTTCTCCATGATTACGGATTTCCGGCTGAAAGTGTTTGAGACCGTCGCGCGGCGCCTGAACTTCACGCGCGCGGCGGAGGAGCTGTTCATCACGCAGCCGGCCGTCACCCGGCATATCAAGGAGCTGGAACGCCTGCTGGACGCCCGCCTGTTCAAAAGGGAAGGCCGCGGCATCGCCCTGACGGCGGAAGGCGTGCGCCTGCTGGTCCATTCCCGCCGCATCCTCAAGGAATATGAAACGCTGGCGGAAGACATGTCTTCCGGCCGGAATACGCCCGTTTCCGGTGAATTGAGCCTGGGAGCCAGCTCCACCATGTCCCAGTACGTCCTGCCTCCGCTGCTGGCCCTGTTCAACCGCCATTATCCGGAAATACGCATACGGCTGAAAAGCGGCAATACGGAGGAAATCGAACAGGCCGTGCAGGATGAAGCCGTGCAGCTCGGCATCGTGGAAGGCACCGCAAGGCGTACGGACCTGCATTACCTGCCCTTCATGGAGGATGAAATCATTCTGGCGGGCGGTTCTCATGCCGCCGCCCCGCGGGAAGGCCTCTCCCTCCCGCAGCTCTCCCATGTTCCCCTGATCATGCGGGAACCGGGGTCCGGCACGCGCCGGGTGGTAGAGGAAGTCCTGAAGAAACACGGAATCGCCGCTTCCGGCCTCCACGTCCTGATGACGCTGGGCAATACGGAAAGCATCAAGATGTATCTGGCGCATTCTCCGGCATGCTCTTTTCTCTCCTCCCTCGCCGTGCGGGAAGAGCTCAAACGCGGGGATTTGAAAAAAATCCATCTCCGCCATCTGGAAATCCGCCGTTCCTTCCACTTTGCCAACGGGCACGGAGACTACAGCAGAATCAATGAATTATTCATCAAATTCTGCCGGAATTATTATAACAAAATCTAATCGCCTATAACAATTTCTGATTAGATTTTATGATGATTGTGGAGTATATCTCCCACGCAGCCGTTCCGGCACGTTCCCCCTCCGGACAAGACGGGCGGCCGCAGCCATCATTCTACAGCCCATGTCCCCCAAACATCTCGCCAATCCGCTCCACGGCATCCTGCTCATCGTCCTGTTCTCCTTTTCCGCCTTCTACATTGCGGACTTTGAATGGGTGAAACACCTCTCCTTCAGTCCGCTGATCGTCGGCATCGTGCTGGGGATGCTTTACGCCAACAGCCTGCGCAACCACCTTCCGGAAGCGTGGGTGCCCGGCATCCAGTTCTGCACCAAGCAGGTGCTGAGAACAGGCATCGTCCTGTACGGGTTCAAGCTGACTTTCCAGAGCGTGATCGACATCGGGGGCGCGGCTCTTCTGATCGACCTCATTGTGGTCTCCCTCACCATTCTGCTGGGCGCGGGACTGGGGCGGCTGCTGAAAATGGACCGGGACACGGCCCTTCTGACCTCCATCGGCAGTTCCATCTGCGGGGCGGCGGCCGTCCTGGGCGCGGAACCCGTCGTGAAAAGCAAGCCTTACAAGGCGGCCGTGGCCGTTTCCACCGTCGTCATCTTCGGCACGCTATCCATGTTCCTGTATCCGGCCCTGTACCGGGCCGGAATGCTGAACCTGACGACGGAACAGATGGGCCTCTTTACCGGAGGCACCCTTCATGAAGTGGCCCACGTGGTGGGCGCCGGCAACGCCATGGGGCAGGCCATCTCCGACCCGGCCATCATCGTCAAGATGATCCGCGTGATGATGCTGGCCCCGGTGCTGGTCATCCTGAGCATCATCCTGGCGCGGCGGGACTCCGCCGCCGGAGGAAACAGCGAAAAACGTAAAATCACCATCCCCTGGTTCGCGTTCCTGTTCCTCGCCGTCATCGGCTTCAATTCCCTGCACCTGCTGCCTGCCGAACTGGTGGACGCCATCAACACCCTGGACACGTTCCTGCTGACCATGGCGATGACGGCTCTGGGCGCAGAATCCAGCTTTGAGAAGTTCAAGAAAGCCGGAGCGCGCCCCTTCCTGCTTGCGGGCCTCCTGTACGTCTGGCTCTTCTTCGGCGGCTACTGGCTGGTCAAGCTCATCAGCTTCTAAACTTCACAGACCTTTCGCCTGCGGGGGGAGCATGCATCCGCGTTTCCTCCCCGTACGGAAGCAAAAAGGCCGTTTCATCCGCAACGGAACGGTTTCCAACAGAGAAACGGCTACTCAACATGAGTTCCTTGAGATAAAAAGCAGCCCCTGATTCCGGATTTATCATTCGTTTCCCGGCGGATCCGGGCAGTAAACCGCTCCTATTCCCGCTGCTGCGGCAGGTTTTCCCAGCCTGCCCCAACAAAAATTCATAGCCAAACCGTTTGGAGACGCTATAGTACACGTACCCAGTTTTTAAAACAAATGGCAACCAAATTATTCATTCCCGGACCCACTGAAGTAGCACCTGAAGTACTTGCCGCCATGAGCGGCCCGATGATGGGGCACCGATCCAAGGCGGCTTCCGCCCTGCAGCGCCGCATTTCCAACAATCTGCGCCGCATTCTGCTGACGGAACAGGAAATCCTGCTCTCCACTTCCTCCGGTACGGGCTTGATGGAAGGCGCCGTGCGTTCCTGCACCGCCAAGCGAGCCGCCATTTTTTCCGTGGGCGCCTTCGGCGACAAATGGTACAAGATTGCCACGGGCAACGGCGTTCCCTCCGACATTTTCAAGAGCGAACTCGGCCAGCCCACCACCCCGGAAATGGTGGACGCCGCCCTCTCCACCGGCAAGTACGACACTATCTGCATCACCCATAATGAAACGTCCACCGGCGTCCAGAACCCGGTGGAGGAAATTGCGGAAGTACTCAAAAAATACCCGGACGTCGTATGGTGCATGGACGCGGTAAGTTCCGCCGCCGGCTCCCGGATTGAAACGGACAGGCTGGGCGTGGACGTGCTGGTGACCTCCACCCAGAAGGCGCTGGCGCTCCCCCCCGGCATGGCTGTCTGCACGCTGTCCCAAAAGGCTTATGAACGCACCGCCTCCGTCCCCAACCGCGGTTGCTACTTTGACCTGCGCTCCATTTACGACACTATCCAGAAAAAGGACTACCAGTACACGAACACCCCCTGCGTCTCCATCATGTACGCCATGGACCTCCAGCTCCAGCGCATCATGCAGGAAGGCGTGGAAAACCGCTTTGCGCGCCATGAAGCCATGGCGGAATTCGTGCGCTCCTGGGCGGATGAATATTTCAGCGTCTTCGCCAACCGGGATCATCTTTCCCGCACCCTGACGGTCATCAGCAACACGAGGGACATTGACATCGCCGCCCTGAACAACGTGCTGATCGAACGCGGCATGCAGCTCGGCAACGGTTACGGGGATTTGAAGAACAAGACCTTCCGCATCGCCCACATGGGTGAGCTGACGATGGACGACATGCGCTCCATCACGTCCAACATCGTGGACATCCTGAAACTCAAGTAAGCGTTTTCCCTTCCCTCTTTTCCGGCCCCGCCCGGGAAAGAGGGAAGAACGCCTCCTCCGGAGAATGAACGGAACAGCCGCCATGAACAAGGTTCTTCACACGGCGCTCCAGGCTCTATTCATCATCGCCTCCGCCTGCGTCCTGACGGCCCTCATCATCGCCGGAGCCTTGAATGAAGTCATGCGCCCCTGGTCCGGAGCCTTCTTTCTAATGCTCGTTCCGTACTACCTGATCCTGGTGAAAAAACGCCTGGACCGGGAACAGGCGGGGGAAATGGCACGCTCCTGCACATGGAGCATGGCCGCCGCGGCAAGCCTGTTCCTGCTGCTCATCGGGATGCTCCTGCTGTTGAACAGCATTCCGGGAGGCGGAGAGTTTGTCCGGCTTCTCCTGTTCAAGCCCCTGGATTTTCTCAAAGCGGCAGGAGCGCCCATGCGGTACCTGCTGCTGTTCATTGCGGCATGTATTTTGGCGGGGCTTGTCTCCGGCATCCGTGCGCTATATCATTGCTCCCTCCGTCATTAACCTTCTGTACTCTCTCATTTTTCCATGTCCACACTCCATCCTTTCCCCGCCCTCCGTCCGCCCCGGGAACTGGCCGCGCGGGTTTCCTCCCTCCCCTATGACGTCATGAACCACCGGGAGGCCAGGGAAATGGCCGCCGGAAACGACGCCTCCTTCCTCCACATCTGCCGCTCCGACATCGACACGAGCGAAACCTCCATCCACGCCCCGGAAACCTATGCCAAGGCGCGGGAAAACCTGGAAGCATTCGTCCGCAAGGGCTACCTCGTCCGGGATGAAAAACCTTCCTTCTACATTTACCGCCAGATCATGTGGGGCCGCGTGCAGACGGGCATCGTCGGCTGCGCCTCCGTGGATGAATACGCCAGCGGCGTCATCAAAAAGCATGAACTGACCCGCAGGGAAAAAGAGCTGGACCGCATTGAGCACTTTGACGCCTGTTCCGCCCAGACGGAACCGGTATTCCTGGCCTACCGCAAGCACGAGGGCCTTTCCGGCATCATCCGGGAATGGATCAAATTCCACAAACCGGAGTACGATTTCACCACGGAAGACGGCGTCACCCACATCCTGTGGCCCGTCTCCGATCCCGGCACGGTGGAAGCCATCCGCAAAGGCTTTGAAGAAGTGGATGCTCTTTACATAGCGGACGGCCATCACCGTACGGCGTCCAGCGCCGCCGTTTCCGCCAGGCGGCGCAAGGAGCACCCGGACTACACGGGACAGGAGGAATTCAATTACCTGATGGCCGTCGTCTTCTGTGATGAAGACCTCTTCATCATGGACTACAACCGCGTCGTGCGCGACCTGAACGGCCTGTCCAGGGAAGAACTCCTGGAAAAGCTCCGCGCCTCCTTTGACGTGGCGCCTGCGGACGCCGTTCCCGGAGAAGGCTACGCCCCCCGCGCCAAGCACGAATTCGGCATGTATCTGGACGGCCGGTGGTATTCCCTCACCGCCAAACCGGGAACCTTCCCGGCGGACCATCCCATCGAAAGCCTGGACTGCGCCATTCTCCAGGCGAATGTGCTGGCCCCCATCCTGGGCATTGACGATCCGCGCACGAGCGACCGCATCGACTTCGTAGGCGGCATTCGCGGCTTGGGAGAACTGGAACGCCGCTGCTCCGGAGAAATGGCGCTGGCCTTCTCCCTGTACCCCGTCACCATGGACGACCTCTTCCGCGTGGCGGACGCCGGGGAAATCATGCCCCCCAAGTCCACGTGGTTTGAGCCCAAGCTGCGCAGCGGACTTTTTGTCCATACCATTGAACAATGACATTTTCCACCATACCAACATGAACAAGGTTCTTATTCCCACCAAACTCTCCAACGTAGCGGCCAATACGCTTAAAACGGCCGGCTATGAAGTCGTCCAGGACGCCGACACGCCTCTGGAAGAACAGGCCGCCGCCCATCCGGACACCGTGGCCCTGATCGTCCGCAGTGAAAAAGTCACTCCGGCAATCATGGACGCCCTCCCCTCCCTGAAGCTGGTCATCCGCGCCGGAGCCGGCTACGACAACATTGACATCGTGTACGCCCGCAAGAAGAATGTGGACGTCATGAACACCCCCGGCGCCAACTCCAACGCCGTGGCGGAGGAAGTCATGGCCATGATTCTGGCGTATTACCGCCACATCGTCCAGGCGGACGCCACCACCCGGGAAGGCCTGTGGGAAAAGAAAAAATACATGGGCAGCGAGCTGACCAAAAAAACCGTCGGCATTATCGGCCTGGGCAACATCGGCCGCAACCTCGTCAAGCGCCTCCAGGGATTTGAACCCACCCTGCTGGGCTACGACCACTTTCTGGCCCGCCAGCGCGCCCTGAACATCGGCGTCACCCCCACCAGCATTGAAGACATCTTCTCCCAGTGCGACATCATCACCCTGCACGTTCCGGGCGGTCCCTCCACCCACCACATGGTGAACGCGGAACTTATCGACAGCATGAAGGACGGCGCGGTGCTCATCAATTGCTCCCGCTACGGCGTGGTGGATGAAGAAGCGCTGGCCGCCGCCAAGGCCGCGGGCAAAAACATCGGCTACCTGACGGACGTCCACCCCAAGGACGCGCCCGGAGAAAAACCTTCCGCCGCCGTGGCGGACCTCATCCTTCCCCACCTGGGCGCCAACACCCGGGAGGCCAACACGAAGGCGGCCAAGCGCGCCGCAGAACAGATGGTGGCCTATTTCTCTGACGGAGACACCTCCTGCGTGGTGAACGGGGAATCCCCCAACGGTCTCAATCCGGCCCATCTCCAACTGGCTTTCCTGCTCGCTGCCCTGGCCCGCAAAGCCGGAGGCAACAAGCCTATCCGCCGGGTGGAATGCACCTTCTACGGCAACTTGCGCGTCTTCCGCAAATGGTTCACTGCCCCCATTCTGGAAGGGCTGCTGCCGCACGCGGAAAAGGGCCTCATGCCCGCCGCCGCGGAAGAATCCCTGCGGGAGCACGGCATCGTCTTCAAGGCGCGGGAGCCCAAGGACGACAAGCCCTATGAAGATTCCATCACGCTGGACGTGGTGATGGAAGATGAGGGGGAATATTTCAACACCAGCGTGCGCGGCGTGGTGACGGAAGGCATTCCCATGGTCTCCCGCCTGAACAACTTCAACGGGCTGTATGCGGACCTGCGCGGCACAACGCTGTTCCTGCATTACAAGGACCGTCCCGGCATCATCGCCACCATCGGTTCCGCCCTGTACTCCAACGGCATCAACATTGACAACATCGCCGCTCCGGCCGATCACGCCACGCGGGAAGCCCTGGCCGTCCTCAAGACCAACAAACCCGTTTCCGATGAACTGCTGAACAAGATTGCGGAAGAGATAGACGCCATCTCCGCCTTCTCCCTGAATCTTTAACAGGAATTAGACTCATCTCCGGACTCTTCCGGAACCCGCCTTCCAGGCAGCCCGCTTCCTCTCCATTCCCGGAGGGAGGCGGGTTGCCTTTATTTCTGCCATGTTGACAAGGCACACTCCTTTTTGTACTTTTACCCGAATCGTTGGAACACTCTCATGCGCTATGTACTGCTTCTCCTGACCATTTTAACCGCCGGATTCTCCGTCTGGTACTATCAACACCATATCTCCCCGGAAGGAAAGGAACTGGCCGCCCGGAAAACAGCCATGGAACAGGAGGCCGTAGTATTGGAGAAAACCGTCAGCCAGACCCGGAAGAAACTGGATGAAGCCCAGGACGCCACCCGGACGGCGGAAGAGGCCATGGAAAAATTCCAGGAAACCTATCTTGAGCAGAAAAGACAGCAGCAGCAGGAAGCCCAGGTTGCCGCCTACCAAAAAAGCATGGCGGACCAGCAGGAGGAAGTGAAGGAACACGACCAGAGGATTGACCAGTTGCGCCGCCGCATGAGCAGGCAGAGGGAAAACTCCAAGTCCGCCAGGGAAGAACTGCTTCAAAAGAGGGAGGGAATGAAAACCCTGCTTGCGAAGTTGGCCGACAAGCAGAGAAGTATTCAGGCGGAACTGGGGCAGGCCGAACGGGAACTGGCCAAGAACCGGGAGGATGCCAGAGCCAAAAAGAAATTTTCAGGAGCCGCTCCCCAGAAGGAGAACATCTCGGAACTTCAATCGCAAATAGCCTTCATTCGCCTGAAAACCTCCGCCACAAAGAAAAAAATGCAGGCTCTGGACGCCGCCCTGGAAGCCCTGGAAGAAAAAACCGGCAAGCAGCAGCTACTGATGCAGAAAGCGGAGGAAAAACTCACCGAACAGAAAAACAAGGCCTTAACCGACGATGACCGGGAAGAAACCGCCGCCCCGGCCCCGGGAGATGACGATTTGCTGGCTACAGCCGGATACAGGGAGCAGTCCAAAGCCGTCCGGAACGCTCTGGAACAAGCCCGGAAAGAAGAGGAACAGGCGTCCCGGACCTATGACGAGGCCCGAGCTGAAATGCGCAAGTCTTCCAGAGAAGAAGTGAAAAAGCTGGAGAAGGAGGAAAAAGACCATGCCTCCTTCCAGAAGCTGTTCACGGGCGCTGCCTCCGTTGTGGGATTCATCCTCCTCCTGTTCACGGTGGGGGCCTTCCGCCGCAGCAACGGCTGAGCGTGTTCCTGAAAACTTGAGGGCACGGAATGAAGAAAAGCTCCTGCGTCCCGTTTGCCGCTCTTCCGGCGCCCTCCGCAGGGAGGCGTTGACGGGCGGCAGGGATATGGTAGTCTCAGGCCTGCCTGATCATGCTCACACTGGCCCAGCTTCACGGACAACCGGAAATTTTCCATTCCATCCAGGGGGAAGGCGTCTCCCAGGGGACTCCCTGCGTCTTTCTGCGCCTGGCAGGCTGCAACCTGGCCTGTTCCTGGTGTGACACGGCGTACTCCTGGAACGGGACAGTTCCCGGAGTGCGGCTCACGCCTGAAAAGGCGGCGGAACTGGCGCTCCGTTATCCATGCCGCCGCCTGGTACTGACCGGGGGAGAACCGCTCATTCAGCAAAAAGCCCTTCCCGCCCTGCTGCGCCTGCTGCCGGACCATGCCGTGGAGCTGGAAACCAACGGCACCATTATGCCGGATGCGGAACTGCTGGAACGCATCACGCAATTCAACGTATCTCCCAAACTCCCCCACTCCGGCAATGAAACCGCCAGAACATGGAAACCGGACATCCTGCGCCGTCTGGCTTTCACGGAAAAAGCGTGGTTCAAATTCGTAGTGGCGTGCGAGGAAGATGTAAAAACCGCCCTGCGGCAGGCTTCCGGGGCAGACATTCCCGCAGAACGCATCCTGCTCATGCCACTGGCCTCCACACGGGCAGAGCTGGACGCCATGCGCGCGCAGACGGTGGAATGGTGCCTCCGTTATGGCCTCCGCTTTTCAGACCGCCTGCACATCGCCATTTGGGACAGCAAAAAGGGCGTTTGAAAACGCCCTTGTATAGTCAAAGGAAAATATTCCCTGGCAGGCATCCTGCGTGGAGCTCTTCGCTCCATCATTCCGGCAGCTTATGCCTTCTGCTTCAGGTCCAGCAGCATCTGGGCGTTGCTTGGGTACTTGTTCAGGAAAAACAGGAAGCGTTCCATGGCCTCTACAGGCTTGTGCCCCGCCAGCGCGCGGCGGATCAGGTTCATCTTGTACAGCCACGCTTCCGGCATGATGAGTTCTTCCCGGCGCGTTCCCGATTTCAGGATATCCACGGCCGGGAAGATATACTGCTCCGCAATGCGGCGGTTTAGGACAAGCTCCATGTTGCCCGTACCCTTGAACTCCTGGAAAATCAGGTCATCCATACGGCTGTTGGTTTCCACGAGTGCAGTGGCGATGATGGTCAGGGAACCGGCCTGGCGCGTATTGCGGGCGGCGGCAAAAAGACGGCGGGGCATTTCCAGCGCACGGGCATCAATGCCGCCGGACATGGTGCGTCCGCTCCCCTTGTCCGCGTTATTATAGGCACGGGCAAGGCGCGTGATGGAATCCATCAGCAGGAAGACATGATGGCCGGCTTCCACAAGCCGCTTGGCGCGCTCAATGCAAAGCTCCGCCATGCGGCAGTGGTCACGCACCCTGCCGTCATTGGAAGAAGCGTACACCTCGGCTCCGGGAAGGGAACGCTTGAACTCCGTCACTTCTTCCGGACGTTCGTCCACCAGTAGCACCATCAGGTGGATGGAATCCTTGTAATTCTCCAGAATGGCTTCCGCCATGTGCTGCAGCAGCGTCGTCTTCCCCGCGCGGGGCGGAGAAACGATCAGGCCGCGCTGGCCGCGCCCGATCGGCGCAATCAGGTCCAGCGTGCGCGTGGTATAGCGCTCCGGACGGGTTTCAAAGGAAATGCGCTTATTCGGATTGACCGCCTTGAGCTCTTCAAAATGCGGGCTCTTGCGGGCCTTCTCCGGCGCATCTCCGTTGACGGCGGATATCTCCGTCAGAAGAATGCCGCGGTCATGGCGGCAGGCTTGTCCATGCACCCAAACGGCGGGACGCAGGCCGAACTTGCGGATCATGTCCTGCGGAACGTACACGGCTTCCGCAAAAGCGTCAAAATCATTATCCGGCTTCCTTAAAAAGCCGAATCCCTTATTCGTGATTTCCAGCAGGCCGTCCACCGGTTCCGGGGGCGCCAGCTCACGGGGAGCATTATTCTGGGGAGCATTCCCCTCCTGGTGATTATTGTTCCAGCGGTTTTTAACCCGGTCATTGCCGTTCCTGCCATTGCGGCCGTCCTGCCGGTTGTTCCGGTTCTTATTGAAACGGTCGTTGTTATTGCGGCGGTTCTGTCTCTCAAAACGCTGCCTTTGCGGTTCATTCGTCCGATGGGATTCCCGCGCGGCATCTCCGGAGAAATCCGTCGCGCCTTCCTGTACCACCTTGATGGACGGAGCGGCAGAATCCGCATCCGGCCCTGTCTCCTGTACCCGCGGTTTTCTCACAAACCTCTGGCGGATCACCTTCGGCCTGCCTCCTTCGGACTGTTCCGGAGCAGAATCCGCAGGACTGGCGGCCGGTTCGGCAGGCGCCATGGAAACGGCAGCATCCGTTTTGGCGCCCTCTGCGGCATCGTCTTCAGGCGCAATGGTCTTGGCGGAACGCCTGCGCACCGGCTTGACGGGAGCTTCCGTTACGGGAACATCAGGGGAACCGGCAGTTTCCGGAACTTCCTCCACGGGCTTCTTGCGGGGACGTCCGCGCCGGGGCTTGGCAGGAGCTTCCTCCGTCCCTTCCGCCACCGGAATTTCAGCGCTGCTTTTGCGGGCGCTCTTCTTCTGCGGCGCATCCGTGCTCTCCATCCCTTCACCCGCCAATTCCGGAACCTTCTTCCTTGCCGTCCGCTTGCGGGGGGCCGGGGAAGAACCCTGTTCCGTCCCGGAAACTTCCGCAGCGGCGTGGGACTCTGCCGGAGCTTCCGCCGCAGACTTGGCTCTGCGGACAATACGTTTTTTGGGCGATGGCTCCGGAGAAACCTGTTCCGGAGTCAAATCTGGGGGGGTATCAGACATGGAAAAGAAAATTGGACTGCAACAACAGGCGTCTCCTGAAAGACAACGGCGTTAGTCAAGCTGTTCGAGGATTTCTTCCGCCACGTCGAAATTGGAGAAGACGTTCAGCGCGTCATCGTAATCGTCCAGCGCTTCATACAAGCGCAGGGCGGCCTTCGCCGTCTCCAGATCGTTAATCACGGAAACGTTCTGCGCCACGGAAATCAGCTTCATGGAAATCACCGTATGCCCGGCCTCGCGCAGGGCGGCGCACACATTGTTTAATTCCGTCGGGTCCGTAACAAACACCCATTCATTGCCGGAATCACCCTGCTCCACATCGTCCGCGCCGCATTCCAGCGCCAGGTCCATCGCGGAATCCTCCGTAAGGCCTTCCGCCATGATGCGGGCTTCTCCCTTGCGTTCAAACTGGTAGGCCACGGAACCGGGAGTGCCGATGCTGCCCCCGTTCTTGGTAAACAGAGTGCGCAGCTCGGAAGCGGAACGGTTCGTGTTGTCCGTCGCCACTTCAATCAGGAAAGCCGTGCCCGCCGGGCCGTAGCCTTCATAAGTAATCTCCTGGATGGTGGCGCCGCCCAGTTCCCCGGTGCCTTTCTTGATGGCGCGTTCAATATTCTCCTTGGGGGTGGACACGGCCTTGGCCCCGTCAATGGCGGCCCTCAGGCGAGGGTTCAGATCAGGATCTCCGCCGCCGCTCTTGGCGGCCAGCATGATTTCATGGGCAAAGCGGGCAAACACCTTGCCCTTCTTGGCATCTTCCTTAGCCTTAACGTACTTGATCTTAGACCATTTATTATGTCCTGACATAGAATTGGGAATAATAGTAAGTGTATGTGAAAAGAGACAAACTAACAAGTGGAACTGTTCTTCAACCCGGGCGAACACATTGTCTTTCGCAAATACCACGCAGGAAGGGAATCAGGGTGCGGCCATCCGTAAATAGGTTACAGGGACCGGATACTCTGCCGGGGAACACGCCGCACACCCTTAAGGGGCTCCGGCTACCGCTTGGCAGTCACTCTCAACACATGCAAAATAACGTATTCCCCAGTATTGGCAATACTTTTTTAGGTCACGGAAGCATGGAAGCAAACCCCAGGGAACCGGATAAACAATTCCTCCCACAGTCTGGAGTAATCATTCTACGGAAAGACTGCCCGTCTTATTTAATTTGATGAAAGCGCGAGCATCTCCAGGAAAAGATGGACGGCCGCTTTATCCTCTCTCCGCTAATCCGCCTCACGCTCTATTATTTCCCCTTCATCCCGGTTGTCGGGCTCATAGCAGGTAACATCTTCGTTTAACATGGAATAATAACTATATGGCTCTTCCTTTTCCAAAGGCCCTTCCTTTGCTTTTTGAAAATGCTTCAATTCCCTGCCATGCTCATCAAAATAGCTGATCTGCTGGAATCCATGTTCCGGATAGGAAAAACGGATAATAGCACACTTCATTAAATGATCGGAACTTAACTCTCCGTTTTCGTCGTAATAGCGGATTTCCTTCACGGCGCGGCCTCCTCCCAAATCACTCCCAGGTTCATAATGGTCTGCACAACGCCGGGCCCACCCCTGAAGGCCACGAGTCAACCGGCCAAACTTGTCCGTATATTCCGCTTCAGCTACATCATAAGGGTCCAGATAATACTTTGCTTGAAGCAAATCTTCAGGAAGAAGTAACCGCAATTGATCGATATCGTTCCAATCACCAAATCTTTCTTTTAAATAAAAGGTTTTTCTTGTGGAAGCCGTCAATTCCGCTTCCCATCCTTGATGAACTTCCAGGCAGGCAACGCCCGCCTCCACGGCAGGCGTTGCCTTGTACTGATGGTAACGGATCATTCGTCCTTTCGGAAAAATAGCCGGACGTTCCACATCCACAGGCTCCTGGCTTACGACACTTCTTGAATCATCTCCTTTTCCAAAAAAGGATTCCCTGAAAATGAAAGGACCATTGAGAATCCCTGCCCCTTCCTGACAAATAACCTCTCCCCGGTGATAACCATTTGCACAAAGGGCATCTTCTCCCCGTACACCATAAAAAGTGACGCACCTGCGTCCCCTATTCTCTTCCACCACACGCATGTGATAGCCCTGATCGTCAAGGTCACAGATTTTCCCATCCGCGGTGAAATAGGTGTAAATGCACAACGCATATTCCTGAATGTCCGTCCATTCCCGGTCGTTCGTTTCATCATAATCCTTTTTGGGGTAGAATCCGGACAGGAGATTCAAAGCCCCTCCCTGCTTCCGGTTTGTTCCGCGGCGCGCGTCGATCCATTCTTCACAATTAAGAATCAGTTTCCATTGCAGATATTGATGATCATTGAATTCGATCAACTTTTGTTCAATCCATCTTCCATTGACGGGAGGATACTTCCGGTCGGAATAGCCAGGGTTGAGGGGCTCCCATAAATCCATCACAGGATGCCCAACCGGGTCAATCATTCGCCTCGCCCCTTCCGAAAAAGTTATCCCGCCTGAAACTGCTATTAAAAAAATGTATAAAGAACACCTCATAACATGATCCATATCATTACCCTGAATGATGTATCCTAATATGATGTGAAGGATATATCAATTATTTCAATAAACCGAACCCTCTTTATTTGATCTTTTAGAACCATTTTCGGAAAATGTCACGACCATCCGGACGTGGAGCATAACCACTTTTGCCGGCCCCTTCTCCGCCTTTTCCTGACACAGTCCATCAGAGGGAGGACAGGATGGCATTTCCCCTTGTTGAAAGAACCTCCGTAATCATTTTTACACGGGAAAAAAGGATTTCCGCCACACGCCCGGCATGTTCCGGCTTGATTAGAAATCCATTCAAAAAATATTCAAGATAATAATAAACATTAAAAGTATCCGCGATATTCTGTCCCGCATTTTCCCGGGAAAACCTCTATTCCGTCATGGAACGGGACCGAAGTTCAACGCCGTCTGTGTTATCATTGACTAAGAAAGGGAGGCGGGCTTAGATATGCTCCTCTTCCTTTTCTCTGTCTTATGGAACAAGCAGCGCACCAAGAAAAATCACATGCGGCCTTTTCCTCCGTCCTGTGGTCCGCCTTTTTGACGGGCATCAAGCTCTGGGCCGGTATCGTGACGGGCAGCTTGGGCATCATTTCCGAGGCCCTGCACAGCGGCCTGGACCTGATGGCTGCGGCCATGACTTTTTACGCCGTGAAGGTGGCCGCCCGTCCTGCCGACGAGAGCCACCCCTACGGGCATGAGAAGGTGGAGAATCTTTCCGCGCTTGCGGAAACTGCCCTGCTCCTGATTACCTGCGCATGGATTGTATGGGAGGCTGTGGACCGGCTGTTTTACAATGAGGCGGAGATCACCCTCACCTGGTGGGCCTTCGCCGTGGTGGCCGTTTCCCTGCTGGTGGACGTGAACCGCTCCGCCATGCTCCGCCGGGTGGCCAAGAAGCACAAGAGCCAGGCGCTGGAAGCGGACGCCCTTCATTTTACCACGGATATCTGGTCTTCCGCCGTCGTGCTGCTGGGCCTTTTCTGCGTATGGCTGGCGCACCTGGTTCCCGCAGATTCCGTCTGGCACGGCCTGCTGGAGAAGGCGGACGCCATCGCCGCCCTGTTTGTGGCGGCCCTGGTTTGTTCCGTGGCCTTCGGCCTTGCCAAACGTTCCATTCACGCCCTGATGGACGGCGGTTCTTCCGCCCTGACGCAGCAGGTTCTAACCGCCATGAAGAAGAACGCCCCGGATTACCCGGTCAAGCGCATCCGTCTGCGTGACGGCGGCGCCCGCATTTTTGTGGAGCTGGACGTGGAAGCGCCCGCGGAGTTGCACGTAGACGACGCCCATGATGTGGCGGAGTCCATCGAAGGCATTGTCAAGTACGAGCTGCCGGAAGCGGACGTGATCGTCCATATCGAACCGGCCCGTGAGAATTTTTCCAACATGGAGCCGGACACGGTCGTCCACCGGCTGGCCCTGCGCCACCATGTCCGCATCCACGGATTTTATGCAGGCAGCGGCAAACATGCTCCCTGTTATTTCATGGATGTGGAGATTCCCGCGGACTGGCCTCTGGAGCGCGGCTACCATGTGGTAAAGGCGTTCCGGGATTCCGTCCAGCATGCGCTCAAGCCGGAGAAGGTGATCTGCCGCATTGAGCCGGACTGCCGCGATATGAAGGCGAACGCCATTCCGGAGCACGTTCCGCCGGAGGAAGTCCGCCTGAAGGTGAACCTCATCCTCCAGCAGCACAGGAATATCTGCAAGGTTCTCAAGCTGGACCTGGCACGGGAGGACAATTTCCCCACCCTGACTTGCGTATGCTCCGCGGATGCATCCCTGACCATCCGGGAATGCCACCAGATCGCCTCCCAACTGGAAGACCAGATAGAAAATGCCCTGCACCACCTGGGCCGCGTTACCGTCATTCTGAAACCGGCCAAATAAAACAGCATTTTATTTCCACGCAACGTTCATTTCCTCCCCATCATGAAACAAAACAAGTACGACGATAACGCCTTTTTCCGGAAGTACAGCCAAATGGACCGTTCCGTGAAGGGGCTGGAAGGGGCCGGAGAATGGAAAACACTGGAACGGCTGCTGCCGGATTTCCATGACAAGCACGTTCTGGACCTGGGATGCGGATTCGGCTGGCACTGCCGATATGCGGCGGAGCACGGGGCGGCCTCCGTGCTGGGCGTAGACATTTCCGCAAAGATGATCGCCAAAGCCAGATCCATGGGAAACGAAGGCATTATCGAGTACCGCTGCATGCCCATGGAGGATATCCTGCTTCCCGAGGCTTCCTTCGACATTGTCCTCAGCTCCCTGGCCTTCCATTACACGCCGGATTTCCAGGCAGTCTGCCGGAATGTCTCCCGCTGGCTCAAGCCGGAAGGCGCCTTTATTTTCTCCGTGGAGCATCCCGTTTTCACCGCCCAGGGAACGCAGGACTGGCATTACGATGAATCCGGCCAGATCATGCACTGGCCCGTGGACGGCTATTTCATGGAAGGACCGCGGCAGGCCGTTTTCCTGGGGGAGGAAGTGACCAAGTATCACAGGACGCTTACTTCCTATCTCGGCGCTCTGGCCGCCGGCGGATTTGAGGTTACCGCCATGGAGGAACCGAAGCCGTCCCGTGAACTTCTGGATTCCGTCCCCGGCATGCAGGAAGAGCTGCGCCGCCCCATGATGCTGATTATCTCCGCCCGCAAGAAGTAGCGCCCCCGGTCATCAGTGCCCCGCGGCGGAAGCTCCGGGCACTTCCCTGTCCAGTTCCGCACGGATGCGCTGGCGTTCGGAAACGATCTGTTCGTCGTCCGCGCCGCCTTCCCGCAGAAAGTATTCCGCCATGGACAGAGCCACTTCCGATTCCGAGGAGAAGACCTGGGAGGCGCCGGCTTCCTTAAGCACGTCCACGTCCCTCATGTACTTGGTGTGGATCATCACGTCAATGTGGGGGTTGAGCTCCAGAGCCACCCCCACGATTTCCTTGGCATCCGGAATGGAGGCGGAGAGAATCAGGCTTTCCGCATATTCAATGCCCGCATGGCGCAGGATTTCACGCTGGCTGGCATCCCCGTAAACGATGTCTCCGCCCTGTTCACGTATGGCGGTGACCGTGTCTATGTTCATCTCCACGATGATGACTTCCACCCCGTTGTCATTCAATATTCTCTTAAGAATGCGCCCCGTGGGGCCAAACCCCACCAGCACCACGCGCCGCGCGTCCGGCGACGGGAGCGCCAGGCTGTTCACTCCGCCCAGGTCCGTAAGGCCGATGCCGCGCTTTTGCAGCCACTTGACCACAGGGCCAATCTGGCGGTACAGGATGGGATTCAGGGAAATGGAGACGACGGCCGCCAGAATGATGGCCTGGTTGGCGTCCGGCGGCAGAATGTTGTACATGAGCCCCATCCCGGCTAGGATGAAGGAGAATTCACCCACCTGCGCCAGGGCTACGGATACGCTCAGCGCCAGCGGCAGCGGACGCCGCAGGCACCGCACCACCGCATAGGCCGCCAGCGGCTTGCCGATCATTACCACCCCCAGCGTCGCCAGGGCCAGCGGCCAGCAGTCCCCCACGGACATCGGGTCAAACATCATCCCCACGGAAACAAAGAAGAGCACGGCAAAGGCATCCCGCATCAGCATGGCCTCCGCCGCCGCGCGAGCGCAAAAGTCCGACTGCCCCACAACCATCCCCGCCAGGAACGCTCCCAGCACCATGGAAGCGCCGAAGAATTTCGCGGAGCACACCGCTACGCCCAGAGCAATGACCAGCACCGCCAGCGTAAACAGGTCCCGCGCTCCCGTCCGCGCCACGTAGCGCAGCACCAGAGGAATGATTTTTTTTCCGGCAAACAGCGTCAGGGCCACCAGCAGGGACAGCTTGACGAACATCCAGCCCAGTTCGTAGAGAATGCCGCTCCAGTCCCCGGCACCGCTCTGGCGCGCCTCCATCACGGCGGGGATGAGCACCAGCAGCAGAATGGTGAACAGGTCCTCCACCACCAGCCACCCCAGGGCCACATGGCCGCTCGGCGTATGGAGGTTCTGGTTGTCTTCCAGGACTCGTGTAAGCACTACGGTGCTCGCCACGGAGATCGCCATGCCGAACACCAGCCCGGAAATCGTGGACCATCCGAACATCCAGCCCACCAGTACCCCCAGCACCGTAGCCACGGATATCTGCACCACGGCTCCCGGCACCGCGACCCTCTGCACGGCAATCAAATCCTTCAAATGAAAATGGAGCCCCACGCCGAACATCAGCAGAATAACGCCCAGCTCCGCGAACTGCTCCACCGTGTGGGAATCCGCCACAAATCCCGGCGAATACGGCCCTACCACTACCCCGGCCAGCAGGTACCCGACCAGCGGAGACAAATGCAGTTTTCTGGCAATAAGGCCGAAAAGGAGGGCGGCGGTCAATCCGCCGACAAAAGTGAAGATGAGGCTGAAATCGTGATCCATACGCGCGTGACAAGTCTAAGAGGGTATCTTTGACCACCAGGTCGTTCCTACGCTATCGCGTTTGATTTCCCCTCACAAGAACGCATTGCGCCGCACTGGAATGCAGTCGCATTTTTCTTGCCGGGGGAAATCTGCGGCAGGAAAAACGGGGCCTGGCAGGATTCTATCATATTTTTATTTTTATTAAAAACTCCGTTTTTATTGTATTTTCAATCGTTTCTAATTGACTTTACGCATACGGGATTCCTATAAAGCGTGTTGATGAAACTCACCCTATCTATCCTATCCTGTCTGACGGGCCTCTCTACCCTGGCCCCCATGGGCTGGGCAGCCACCCATGAAATCACTACCAAGAACTTCCACATCACGCTCCTCGGCAACGGGGACGGTCCGGCGGACTGGATGGGGACCCGTGACTGGAGTGATGACCAGATAGCCGCCGTCACCACCACCCTCAATATCTGGGACGATACCTTCCGCAACACCGCTTCCCGGAAGATTGAAGCGACCATTTCCTGGGGGGCCCTTGAAGAAGGCGTCCTGGCAGGTTCTTTCTCCAATTACGTCGAATACGACGGGGAAAACTACAATGCGGCCACTTCCACGGAAGTCATCTGGAAAGAAGGGGAAGACGTCGTGCTGGAGGAAGGGGAAATGGATTTCAGGCTCCAATTCAATCCCGTCTACGGTTTCAGCACAGGCAATACCACGCCCCAGAACGCCACAGACTTCATCAGCGTCCTTCTGCATGAAATCGGGCATAACGTCGGCTTCAACTCGCTGAATGATACAGGAACATACGGAGAATACTACACGATCTGGGATTCCCTGATCACGGATGCCCAGGGCAACCATCCGGGAGATGCGGGCTTCAATTACCAGACCGGCGTTTCCTACACGATTGGTTCCGGAGGCCTCACTGTTTACAATCCCTTTGTTTTCGCTCCCGGTTCCAGCATGTCCCACGTGGACGCTGCAAGCGACCCGAACGCCCTGATGCAATATTCCATCGGGGAGGGCATCCAGAGGAGAAACCCCAGCGACCAGGAAAAAGCCCTCCTTGCGGAGATGGGCTGGGTGCTCAAGGATGACCCCACCTATTATGCGTCCGTGGACGGCGCTTCCATCACGGACCAGATTGACCTGAATTTCTTCACTTCCGTTCTCGTCAACCGGAACATGACCATTGATCCGGGTGAAGGCGCTACTATCGTCCTGCCCTCCCTCAGAGGAGACAAGGCGGAATACAACGTCACCATTCACTGCGGGGAAAGCGCTGACCGTCAATCTCTCCAACACCGCCATGGACTCCATCTGCGCCGGAGAGGTCATCGGCAATGACGCCAATTTCATCAAGACGGGGGCTAAAAACCTGGTGCTGGGCGGCGGCTTTTCCACCAGCGGAGCTCTGGACGTACAGCAGGGGGGACTGGTGCTTTCCGGCGCTTCCAACACCATCGGGGAGCTGAAGATGAACGGAGGAACCTTCGGCGTGTCCCAGCTTGCCAGGGAGGAAGTCACAGCCGAGGTCGGAAAGCTGACCGGCACCCGGGGCTCCATCAATCTTCTCCATTCCACCCTTACTCTGACCGGAACGGACAATACCATTTCCAGCGGCCTCAAACTGGTAGGCTCCGGCACCGTCGCCCTGGCGGAAGGAAAGTCGCTTGCCTTTGACGGCAGCAACACCATTGGAGACGCCATCTACATTGACGGTACCCGGAACGGTACCCTGCACATCACCCAGGGAACGCTGGCCTTCACCAACCAGGCCCGGATGGAAATAGCTACGCTGGCCCTGGATTCCGCCGCTTCCACCCTGAACGCGGGAGCCACCCGGAACATTGTCATTCATTCCATTACGGGAGACGGTGTTCTGGCCGCCCAGGGCGGCCAAATCACCCTGGATACGGCCAATCCCCTCACGTGGAACGGAACTCTCCAAGGCACGGGCACGCTCAGCAAGAAAGGCGCCGGCGCCCTGACGCTGGGAAGCGCCGGAAACGCGGGGTTCCATCTGGATTCCACCAGCGGAGCCATCATCCTCGCTTCCGAATCCTCCGCCTACGGAGCCATGATGCTGAACGGAGGCGGCATTTCCATCTTCCATGCGTCCTCCACCACCCGTTTCTCCGGGCAGGAAGGCGCTCTAACACTGAATGACGCCACCCTGGAGATGAGCGGAACGGCCAATGTCCTGACGGAAAACGCCTCCATCACCGGCACCGGCATCCTGCGGCTGAACGCGGATTCCATGCTGGCCATCCGCAACGGCAACAAGCTGGACACGGACATCACTATTGCCGGCTCCGGCCTGCTGGCCGTCCAGGAAGGAACCTTCACCCTGTCCGGAAATGCCAGGTTTGACGGAGCGGCGGTCGCCGTGGGTCCGGAATCCGCTGCCGCCGCGCTGGACCTGGGCTCCACACGCAATTCCATGGTGGGCGGCCTGCTGGGGAAAGGCTCCGTGATCTTCAACAACGGGGAACTCGCCCTCCATGCGGAAAAATCCTCCGTTTTTTCCGGCTCCTTCCAGGGGAACGGCACAATCAACAAGGCGGGGAAAGCGGCATGGACCTACACCGGCGCGGGGTCAGACACCCTGAACCTCAACATTACGGAAGGGGAAGTGGCCCTGATCCGTGATTCAGCCAATCCCATTCTGCTCCATTCCCTGACGGTTGATGCCACCGGGACGCTTACGCTCGCCATGGCCTCCGCCGGAGCCGCCCATAATACCACGCTTCTCCTTAACGGAACAAGCCAGTTCATGAACGGTTCCACCATCACGCTCGTGATTAATCCCCTGCTGGCGCAGACCAATACTCCCTTCATTTCCACGGAAGACGGAGCCACGCTGACCATTCAGGGAGACCGCAACGGGACCACCCTCAATATTGAATCCAATGTCGCCGCGCCGGAAAGGATGCTGGAACTGGTTCTCTTTGAAGGGAACATGGTGGGCAGCTACCTCAATATCAACGCTTACGGCGCGCTGGGCACCTATTATTCCGAGCTGCATGCGGAAAACCGGGACGGCCAAATCGTGCTGACAGGAACCCGCAAGGCGGACAACGCCCTGCTCGCCACGGCTGATACCTCCAATTCCGCCGCCGGGGCCGTCCTGCTCTGGAACTGCGGGGAGATCAAGGACGGAACGGAGCTGAGCTCCCTGAACCGCGCCGTTTCCAACGCCTGGAACGACGGAGATTACGCGAGGGCCAACCGCCTTCTGAGCGCCTCCGCCGGAACGGCCATTCCCGGCATCCTGGCCGCGCAAAGGTCCGGCCTGCGGAGGGAAATGACCTTCATCCGCAACCGCGCGGAAACCATGGGCCTCAATCCCGACTACATTCAGGGAGACCTTCCCCAGGTGAACGGCTGGATTGAAGCCAACGGGGGCAGGGATTCCCTGGACGGTTCCAATGAAGGCAACGGTTTCACCCTTAACTCCTGGGGAGGCACCGCCGGGCTGGACGTCAACTGCTCGGAGAATTTCACTTTGGGCGCGGCCTTCTCCGCCAACTATGGGGATTACTCCTCTGACGGGGCTGATTCCGCCTCCGGCGACCTGGACACCTACTACGTGAGCCTCTTCGGCCACTACCGCCACAGGAAATGGGGCCACTCCCTCATTCTCTCCGGAGGCTGGTCGGATGCGGATATTACCCGCAGCGTACGCCATGAGCTGGGAAGCTACCAGGCCAGCTTCAGCACCACCGGCATGAGCTTCGGAGCCATGTATGAGCTCACTTATGACCTGGTTCTCAACAAACGCCGGACGGCCATCCTTCAGCCGGTCGCCAATGTCAGCGTCATGCACTCCTCCGTGGACGGCTTCAATGAAACCGGCGCAGGCGGAGCGGGACTCCGCGTGGATGACATGGATATTACCACCGGAAGCGTGGCCGCCGGTCTGCGCCTGAAAGGCGTTCTGGGTTCCAACCTGACCGGGCGTGATATCACGGGAGAATTCCGCGTTCTGGTTTCTCAGGACTTCGGGGAGGACAAGGCACAGGCCAACGTGGCCTACCTGGCCAATCCGGGCCTTGTCCAGACCATCAGGGGAGCCAAGCTCGGCCGCACCGGCGTCCAGCTGGGCGCAGGCCTCAGCATTCCCTGCTCCGACTACGGCGCCGTTTATGTGGACGGCAATGCGGATCTCCGCTCCGGAGACACCTCCATCGGCGGAGCCCTCGGCTACCATTACAACTTCTGATCCGGCTCAGGCCTGATTTGACAAGCGCCATGCCTGCATGTCCGGGCATGGCGTTTTCATTATCCGCGGCATCCACATCTCAAGCCGTCGTGCACGGGCGTACCACCTCCCAGGCTGTTTTTCCGGACGCAGGTGTTTCTCGTACGCCTTTGCGCCAGGCGGTTACCGTGTTACCGCCCCATCCGCAGGAATTCTCCTCTTTTTCCCCGTATTATTTTGATAAACATTGATAATGATTGTTATTTTATTTGAATTTCATGGTAACATAATTTATATTTATTAAAAATAACCTCTTCCCAAATTCATGGCTGAAAATTCAACATTCGAGGAACAGTGGACCCTTCTCAGGAAGGAAACGGGAATGGAAGACGCTCCCCTCCGGCAAAAGCTGGAACACTTCATTTTCCGGCAATATGGCCGGGTGGTTTTGGTGCATTACGTAAAAGCCTTGTCGGCCCTGGAACTCAGCCATCATTTCTACCTGCGGTTCCGCAGGCGGAGCCGTTCCGTGGCGGAACCTATTCTTTACTGGACCGTCCTTGCGGAAACAACCATCAACATGACGCTTGAAGGAGTAAAGGATGTCCAGCCGTCCATCACTCCTCCTGCACGTGCCGGTGTTACCTCCCAGCTCGACATGTTAAAAGACTGCTACCTCCTTTATTTGAGGGACCGGCAGCATCCCTGCTGGCCTCCGGCATCCCGCAGAAGCCGCATCATTCGGGACAAATGGAATGCGCCGGAGCTGGAAGCCTCCTATTTTCCCCGGCTGTGCCTGAAAAACACGGACTGCCACTATGCCAACGTCATGAACATACTGCTGGGGGAAACGCTGCACTTCCTGACTGCCCTCCAGCAAATCAGGGTCCACGGAAAAACCCTGCTGGAGCTTAAAAAAGAGCAGCATCCGGACGCTTCCCCGGACGGCGCTCCGTCTTCATCCCCTCGCAGCCCGGAACAACTTCCGTGCGGCAAGCGTTGAAGGCAGCCTCGCTTCTTCCGCCAGAGGGAAGGAAAGGCCGCCGGAACCCTACAGAATCAGCATGCAATCCCCGTAGGAGAAAAACCTGTACCGTTCCCGGATGGCTTCCAGGTAGGCTTTCATGACCAGCTCCTTGCCGGCAAAGGCGCTGACAAGCATGAGCAGCGTGCTCTGGGGCAGGTGGAAATTCGTGATCAGGGCATCCACCACCTTGTACTTGTAGGGTGGATAAATAAAAATGTTCGTTGACCCGGAGCACTCCCTTAACGGCAGTCCTTCCGCGGTAGCCACATGTTCCAGCACGCGAACGCTGGTGGTGCCCACGGCAATCACCCTCCCGGCCTTATTAATCGCCCTCGCGGTGGCTTCAGGCAGGAAAAAATGTTCCGTGTGCATCTGGTGGTCTTCAATCCTGTCCGCCTTCACGGGACGAAACGTTCCCACGCCCACGTGCAGCGTCAGAAAATCATGGGGAACGGCCGCCAGCAGCTCCGGCGTAAAATGCAGCCCGGCCGTGGGAGCGGCAATCGCCCCTTCATGCCTGGCGTAAACAGTCTGGTAGCGCTCCTTGTCGGACGGGTCGCTCTCCCGGTTCATGTAATGGGGAAGCGCCAGGCGGCCGTACTTTTCCTCATCCACCTCCCGGTCAAACCGGATGAGGCGGTAGCCTTCCCCGTCAATGCCTTCCACGGTGCCCACCGCATCACCGATGGAGACCGTACGCCCCAGCTTCATCTTGCGCCCGGGGCGCACCATGCACTTCCACAGCAGGGGGTTGAGCACCTCTGCACGCACCACTTCAATGGCGCCGTCATTGGAAAAATACCTTGCGGGAACCACCCTGGTATCATTCAGGATGAAATGGTCCCCTTCCCGCACATATTCCGGCAGGTCGCAAAAATGCCTGTGCTCAATCAGGCCGGTATCCCGGTGGATGACCATCATCCGGGAGGCGGCGCGGTCCGGGAGGGGGCGGTCCGCTATCAACTCTTCCGGCAGCGGATAATCAAAATCAATGGTGCGCACGGCCAAGTGCATTGCCACGAATCCGCCGAAAGGTCAATACCTTTAAACCATAGGTAACACAATTATATCTTTACCCTGCTTCGGTTAATATGGTATGGAAGGATACATGAACAATTTGCTGTTAGCAAACATCTCCAACGCCACCGCCTGGGGGACCATCCTGGTGATCGTCCTCGTCATCTTCCTGGTCATCTTCTTCGCCATCATCGCCAAATTCTTCAAGACATGGCTGCGCGCGCGCCTCGCGAAAGCCCCTGTCTCCATGAGCAACATGCTGGGAATGTGGCTCCGCAAAGTGCCCTACCCCCTGGTAGTGGACACCCGCATCACGGCGGCCAAGGCCGGACTGGACATCAGCACGGATGAACTGGAAGCCCACTTCCTGGCCGGCGGCGACATCGTGGACTGCGTCCTCGCCCTGATTGCGGCGGAAAAAGCCGGCATCCCGCTGAGCTATGACCGTGCCTGCGCCATTGACCTGGCCGTGAAAGGCACGTCCAAGACCGTGCTGGAAGCCGTGCGAACCTCCATCAACCCCCGCGTCATCGACTGCCCGAACCCCAGCTCCGGCCAGACGCGCCTGACGGCGGTGGCCCGTGACGGCATTGCCGTGGCAGTGCGTGCCCGCGTGACGGTGCGCACCAACCTGGACCTTTTCGTAGGCGGCGCCACGGAAGAAACGGTGGTCGCCCGCGTCGGGGAAGGCATCGTCTCCGCCGTAGGCTCCGCGCCCTCCTACAAGGATGTTCTGGAAAAACCGGAGGTAATCTCCCGCACCGTGAGCGACAAGGGCGTGGACGCCGCCACGGCGTTTGAAGTGCTTTCCATTGACATTGCAGACGTGGACGTGGCCGGCAACGTGGGCGCGCGCCTCCAGGCCGAACAGGCGGAAGCGGACAAGCAGATTGCCCAGGCCAAGGCGGAAGTCCGCCGCGCCGCCGCCGTAGCCACGGAACAGGAAATGGCCGCCAAAACGCAGGAAATGCGCGCCAAGGTGGTGGAAGCGGAAGCCCAGATTCCCATGGCCATGGCGGAAGCCTTCCGCAACGGCAACCTGGGAGTGCTGGATTATGCCCGCTACCAGAACGTAGTGGCCGATACCAAGATGAGGGATTCCATTGCCAAGCCGGATGCTTCCCCCTCTTCCATTAAATAAATTCTCAGGCCACCGGAGAGACCGGATTTTCTCTCCGGTGGCCCTTCCTCCTTTATGGATTCACTGGCATACATGCTCGCCTCCGGCGGCGATGACGACAGCCTGAAGCTCTGGTTCTGGCTGATCGTGGGGGCGATCTTTCTCATCAAGAAAGTAATTGAGTTTTTGAAACCAAAAGAAAAAGATGAGGAAACGCCCGTCCTGGACACGGAAGACCATCATGAAAAACGCGTGAAGGAAGTCATTGCGGAAATGCGCCGGACCAATCCGCAGCCGCGGCAGCCACAGCCGGCACGGCCACAGGCTCCGGCGCGCGCTCCGCGCCCCTCCGCCCCACCCGTGGAGCTTCCCACTCCCGCCGTGGCCCGCAAGCGCCGTCCTGAACCGGAACCCAAGCCGGAGTGGACGGCGGAAACCGCCCAGCAAACCGCCCAGAACGTGCTGGAACGCTACGTAAAGGCCACGGAAGAAGCCCGGCAGTCCATGCGTTCCCTGTCTGACGCGGAACAGGCCGCCCTGCATCGTTTGCAGGAAAGGGAAATGAAGGAAAGCCGGCCTGAACCGCTTCCCACGGTCGCCGCGTCCGAACCTCTTTCCCTGAAAAACTCCCTGCGCCGTTCCCAATCCTTGAAAACGGCCATTCTTTATCAGGAAATCCTGGGCAAGCCCAGAGCGCTCCGGGGCATTTCCTTCAGCGGGGAATAATAGAGGGGAGGAGGGGGTTTCTCCCTCCGTCCATTCAAAAACCGGTTTTTCCTGGATTTGAAGGAAAGTTTTCAGAATATTTTTTATCGGGAAGGTTGTATGAAGGCCGGGAAACCGGACAAGTCCGGCTGGATGGAAAGCTCATCTTGAAGCCCGCAGGGCGGGTAAATCTGGAAGATGGACGAATCAACCTTTCATTCCCAGTTGGAGGCGCTCGTCCATGCCGCGGCAACTCCTGCCTTTTTCTTCATTCCCCCTTGCCTGGAAAGGAAAGGGGAGGTACCCTTCACCCGCAATGACAGATTCACCTTTGCAGATAGCCGGACGCCAATTCACCTCCCGCCTGATGGTGGGAACGGGAAAGTTTTCTTCCAATGAGAGCATGAAAAAAGCTCTGGAAGCTTCCGGCTCCCAAATTGTGACGGTGGCTCTGCGCCGGGCGGACCTGACGGGCTCCCATGACCCCGCCGCCAATATTCTGGATTTCATCGACCCTGAAAAATACCTTATTCTCCCGAACACCAGCGGAGCGACAACGGCGGAAGAAGCCGTGCGACTGGCGCGACTGGCGACGGCAGCCGGACTCCCCAACTGGATCAAGCTGGAAATCCATCCGGACGCCCAGTATTTGATGCCGGACCCCATTGAAACGCTGAAAGCGGCGGAAATCCTGGTCAGGGAAGGCTTCACGGTGCTTCCCTACATCAATGCGGACCCCGTGCTGGCCAAACGCCTCCAGGAAGCCGGAGCGGCAGCCGTCATGCCTCTGGGCGCTCCCATAGGCACCAACAAGGGCGTGCTGACCAGGGAGCTGATCAACATCATCATTGAACAGGCCGTCGTGCCCGTAGTGGTGGACGCCGGGCTGGGAGCCCCCAGCCATGCGGCGGAAGCCCTGGAGATGGGGGCGGACGCCGTGCTCGTCAATACGGCCATCGCCGCCGCCGGAGACCCCGCCTCCATGGCGGAAGCGTTCGCGCTGGCCTGCCGCGCCGGGCGCATGGCCCATCTGGCCGGCCTTCCCGCCGTTTCCGCCCGGGCTGCCGCCACCAGCCCCCTCACTTCCTTCCTGCATTAAAAGTGCAACGGGAGGGAAAGCGTTTCTTTCCTAACCCCCCACAGCCTAGGAAGCCTTGGAAGCCCCCTTCGCCAGCTTTTTGCGAATGAAAAATTCCAGAATGAAACAGGCGGCCACAAACAGGAGGATCAGCGGAATCAGATAAGGCTGGCTGAAGAACATCTGGTAGAAAAAGGCTCCCAGAATAAACAGCATCAGCAGGAACCCGAGGATGATCAGCAGCACGTTCCCCTGCGTCTCTTTCCGGAGCCGCCAATGGGCAACGAACACCGCCAGGTAGCTGATCAGGAAACAGGCGCCCGCCAGATTGGCGATGGCTACCAGGTTAAAGGCATTCGTCATCACCAGAATGCCCAGCAGAAGATAGAAAAAGCCTTCCGTGCCGCTGCCCCAGAAAGGCTGCTTGAAGATGGCTCCCAGCTGACCGTTGTGCGCCAGTGCCCGAGAAATGTCCAACATGCTGAACATGGTGGCGTTAATGGCTGACGCCGTGGCAATGAGCGCCGCCACGGATACGGCCATGAAGCCCCACACGCCCAGCACGGGATAGGCGGCCTGCGCCACGGCGGTTTCCGTGTGGCTTTCCAGGGAAGTGGCGGGAACGTTGGTCAGCACTACGTAGGAAAGCACCAGGTACAGAACCAGCACAATGCCGATAGCCAGGAAAATGGCCTTGGGCAATGTTTTGGAAGGATTTTTCAGATTGCCCGCCGTATTGGCCATCATGCCGTAGCCGGCAAACGCGAAAAACGTCAGTCCCACGCTCCCCAGCAGCCCGTCCAGTCCTTTCACCGGAATGGGGTCCGCGCCCACTGGCACGGAAGAACCGAAGCTGGCAAGCATCAGAACCGTCAGAATAAGCAGCTTGAACGCCACCATCACCACCTCCGACTTCCCTACGGCCTTGGCTCCTCCCATGTTCAATGCTCCCAGCAGCAGAATGGCCACGCTGGCGAAAAGGGCGGTGGAATAGATGTTGGTTAATTCGTCCGGCAAAAACAGGCGGGACGCATAGGCCCCGAAGGACTTGGCGACCAGGGCCACGGTAATGACCAGCGTTCCCAGGTAAATCAGCGTCAGCGCGCCGGAGAGGGTCTTATGGGAAAAAGCCTCGTTGAAATAATCCATGATTCCTCCGGAACCGGGATAACGGGAACCCAGCTTGGCGTAGGTATAACCGGAAAGCAGGGCCGCGACGCCTCCCAGCAGGAAGGACCAGTACACGTTTTTGCCCGCCATCAGGGTCGCCTGACCCATGAGGGCGAAAATTCCCGCTCCTACCATGGAACCTATTCCCAATGCAATCACGCTCCACAGGGATAAATATTCTTTTGGAGCCTTCCCGTGCATAAGGGAATTAGAGAGCTTACAGGGACGGAACGTTGACCTTTCCATACGAGATGACACGTCCTGCCGGTCCGGAACGCCCCGCAGCGTCATCATGACTATTCAGGCACGGCTTTCCCCTTGAACCGTCCGCAGGCGGCATGTAGGGTACGGCTGATGATCAAAACCGCCATTTTTGATTTTGACGGAACGCTTGCGGATACCATACCCCTGTGCCGGGAAGCCTTCCGCCGCGCCGTCCGGGAACTGGACGGCAGAACGTTGACGGATGAGGAAATCGAACGCCAGTTCGGGCCGGATGACCTGGGCGTCATCCAAAGACTGCTTCCCGGAAAGCCGGAACTGCACGAAAAAGGCAGGGAACTGTTCCTCCGCTATTACCGTGAGCTGCATCCGGAACTGGCGCCCACTCCCTTCCCCGGGGCGGCCGGACTGCTGCACGCCCTGCGCAGCCGCGGCATCCGTCTGGCCATGGTCACCGGCAAACGCCTGGAAAGCGCGGAGATTTCCCTTCAATTTTTCCATCTGGCCGAGTTCTTCCCCATTCTGGAAACAGGCTCCCCTGAGGGCGGCGTGAAGCCGGACCGCATCAGGCGGGCGCTGGACCGCCTGGACTCTTCCGCCGGGGAAGCCATCTACATCGGGGATTCCCCCACGGACGTGGACGCATGCCGCGCCGTTCCCATCCGCATTCTTGCCGCAGGATGGGCCGCGGAGGCGGATGTAAAGGGGCTCGAAGAACGGAAGCCTGACTACCTCCTGACCCGCTTTGAAGACCTGGACCGCTTTTTCCGGGAACATGATGGGAATGAGGGCCTTTAATATTGCAATCCCGCAGGAAATCGGACACCATTACTCACCCCGTTAACACCAATCCTTCCATGACTCCTCAGAAAGAATCCGGAAAAGAGGGCCTGAAAATCCTGCTCATGCTCGCCAGCGTCATCGTCATCACGGCCGGGCTGCAGGCGGGGAAGCCGGTGCTGCTCCCCATCGTCCTGTCCGGCTTTCTGGCGATCGTCAGTTACCCGCTGACCACTTTTTTCAAGGGCCGTCTTCGTTTTCCGCACTGGCTGGCGGTAACCTTCACGGTGATCATGGACTTCGGCATTCTTGTGGGCCTGGCCTATCTGGCCCAGTACCTGGGGCAGGACCTGGCCCGGACGGTCACGGTCAAATACCAGCCCCTGATGATGGAGAAAATCCACGAACTCCGCGCCTTCCTCATTGAACGTGACTGGAACAATCTGGCGGACCAGATGCTTCAGGAACTCCCGGACCTGCTCAACGGGCAGCGCATCGTGGCGTTCTCCACGGGGGTGATGGGACAGCTCGCCTCCATGCTGACCTTCACCACCCTGATTCTGATCCTGATGACCTTCTTCCTGGGGGAAGCCCCTCGCTTCCGGATGAACATCAACAAACTGGGCAACAACAGCGACACGGGAATCCGCAAATTTTCCAAAGCTCTGGCCGGAGTCCAGAAATATCTGATTATCAAGACCTTCATTAGCGCAGCCACCGGACTGCTGGCCTTCCTGCTCTGCTACTACATGAAGGTGGACTTCCCGCTGCTGTGGGGCATCGTGGCCTTCGCGCTCAACTTCATCCCCACCTTCGGCTCCATCATCGCGGCCATTCCCCCCACCTTGCTCGCCATGCTCCTGATCAGCTCTACGGCCGGCATCATCGTAGCCGGCGGCTACCTGGTGATCAACACGGTCCTGGGGAGCTGCCTGGAACCCATGCTGCTGGGCCGCCAATTCGGCATCGTGACAAGCATGGTCCTGCTCTCCGTCATCTTCTGGGGCTGGGTATGGGGCCCCATCGGCATGCTGCTGGCCGTCCCCATCACCATGCTGATCAAGCTCGGGCTGGAAAGCTCCAAGGATCTCGCCTGGATCGCCCAGCTCATCGACAACCCCCCTACGCCCAGATTCCCGCTCCCTCCTCTCCATTCCGGGAAAACCAACGAAAGCACAACCAAGGAATAATCCATGCATTCATTCGCATATAAAAACGGCACGCTCTACTGTGAAAACGTCAACCTCCAGGAACTGGCGGACAAGGAAGGCACCCCCCTGTACGTCTACAGCAAGCAGACCATTCTGAACCATTTCCACCGCCTCAGGGAAGCCCTGGCGCCCCTTAACGCGGAAGTGGCCTACGCCGTCAAGGCCAGCTCCAACATCGCCATCCTGAACCTCATGGCCCGCAATGGCGCGGGGTTCGACATCGTTTCCGGCGGAGAACTCTTTCGCGTCCTCAAGGCCGGCGGAGACCCTTCCAAATGCACCTATGCCGGCGTGGGAAAAACAGAGGCGGAAATCCGCTACGCCCTGGAACAGGGCATTTACTGCTTCAATGTGGAATCGGAGACGGAACTGCGCGCCATTGACGCCATCGCCGCGTCCATGGGAGTAAAGGCTCCGGTAGCCGTGCGCGTCAATCCCAATGTGGAGGCGGGAACGCACAAATACATCACCACCGGGAAGGCTGAAAACAAATTCGGCGTGGACTTTGAACTCATTGAACCTCTTTACGAGATGGCGGCCCGCGAACTTCCGAACCTCCAACTCAAGGGCCTGCAGATGCACATCGGCTCCCAGCTCACCCAGGCGAAACCCTTCCTGGAAGCCGTCAGGAAAGTGGCTCCGCTGGCCGCCGCGCTGAAAGAAAAGCACGGCATCGAATTCTTCTCCATCGGCGGCGGCATCGGCATCGTTTACCAGGATACGCTGGATTCCGGCGTCAAGGAATGGTGGAATGAAGACTGCGCCCAGCTCACGCTGAGCACTTACGCCCAGGCCGTCGTTCCCACCCTCCAGCCTCTGGGCCTGCATATCATCGTGGAACCGGGACGCCTCATCGTGGGAAATGCGGGCGCGCTCATCACTCGCTGCCTGTATGAAAAGACTGGAAAGGCCAAAACCTTTAAAATCGTGGATGCGGGCATGAACGACCTCATCCGCCCCGCCCTCTACCAGGGGTATCATGAAATCATCCCGGTCAGGGAACACCTCTCCGAATCCTGCATTACCACGGACGTCGTCGGCCCCATCTGCGAATCCGGGGACTTCCTGGCCCAGAACAGGGACATGACGGACGTGCGCCAGGGAGAACTCCTGGCCGTGCTGTCCGCCGGCGCCTACGGTTTTTCCATGTCCTCCAACTACAATTCCCGCCCCATGGCGGAAGAAGTGCTGGTGGACGGAAACCAGTGGAACGTCATCCGCAGCCGCCAGACCTGGGAAGACCTCATCCGGGGGGAATCCATTCCGGAATAACCTCCCGCGCTTCATCTTTCCCCACTTTCAAAGGGGCGTCTCACGAAGATAAAAACCGGAGGAGGGACGTCCCTTTTCCTATTATTCCATGTTGACGGAAAAAATCATTTTCCCTTTCCTCCACGCTGTCGCTTCACTTTCATCCTTCCGGCGGCAGCGCCGCCTTCAGTAATACTAATTCGGTTCCATGCCATCATTGGCCTGCCAGGGGAACATGACGGCATGGAAAATCCTTCCACCCGGTACGGGACGAGAAAAAAGATATTTTCTCGCCTCCCTGGCCGTATACTGGAAATGAAATACTACCTGCGGACAGCATGCGGCATCATCCTGGGAACAATGGCCTGTGTGCAAGGCCTGGGAGCGACGGCCCATCATGACAGCTGCATTCAGGAAGGCTGGAAAGAAGAAATTCCCCAGCCGGTTTACCCTGACAAAGACCTCGTGGATCTTTACCATAAAACATGGGAAATCGCGGCCGGACGGGTAAGAAAAGGCCCTGAGGGCCTCCCCGGCTCGCCCTACATGGATGAAAACTGTTACGAAGACCAAATCTGGATTTGGGATACCTGTTTCATGGTGCTCTTTGCCAAGTATGCGCCGAACTCATTTCCCGGAGAAGGAAGCATGGACAATCTGTACAAGCCCATTTGGGATAAGGAAAAAACTCCGCTTCGCATTCACCTCGTGGACAATCCTCCGTTGTTCGCATGGGTTGAAAAGGAATACTACGACTTTACCGGAAACAAAAACCGCATCCATGAAATCCTGAATCGGAAACAGTACCTTCAAAAACATTTTGACTGGTTTGCCAATGCCAAAGCGGGAGAACGTTTCGAATGCTCTCCCCAAAACATCCACCTGAACGCCATTGGTGAAGATGGTTTTACATGGACGGGGGGCGCCAGCGGAATGGACAACACGCCCAGAGGCCGGGACGCAGGCGGCTACAATAAGATTCTATGGATTGACGCCATTTCCCAGCAAGCCCTGAGCGCACGCTGCATGGCCCAATTGGAACAATCACTGGGCAATGCAGGCGCAGCCGGGAAATGGGAGGCCGTCTACCGCAAGCTGAAAGACAAAATAAACGAACTGTACTGGGATGAGCAGGACGGGTTCTACTATGATGTGGCGATAGAAAGCAGGCAGCCCTGCCGCATCAGGACAATGGCCTCCTACTGGCCGCTTTTAGCCGGAGTTGCTTCGCCGGCCCAGGCGGAAAAAATGGTAAAATACCTTCGGGACCCGCAGGAATTCGGTGGAAACTACCCGACGCCCACCCTTTCCCGCAGGGATAGGGATTACCATGACCAAACCGGGGATTACTGGCGCGGCGGCATCTGGCTGCCCACCACGTACATGACTGTCAAGGCGCTTGAAGAATACGGCTACCATGAGGAAGCCGACATGATCGCTGAAAAAATCATCCGCCAGCAGCTTGCCGCTTACCACGGCATCAAACCGCACACGATATGGGAATGTTACAGCCCCAGTGCCAACGAGCCGTCTACCGAACATGGCCGCAGGGCCCGTCCGGAATTTTGCGGCTGGTCGGCGCTGGGCCCCATTTCCCTCTTTATTGAAAACGTTCTGGGATTCCATAAGGTTTCTGCACTCCGGAATGAAATCCAGTGGAGATTGAAAAGGGAGAAAGGCAGGCACGGATTAAAAAATCTTCATTTCGGGACGACTACCACCGACATCGTTTTTGACGGCAAAAACACCGTTGACGTCACAAGCAACAACCCTTATTCCCTGGTGATTAACGGTAAAAAATACGCCATCAAGCCCGGAACCGCCTCCATCACCCTGAAATAACACACCCGGCCGGACATTCCCGGATCTCCAAAAAAATCCGTGCCACGGCCTCAGCCCTGCAGCTTTCCGGTCCACCCCGGCACCGGAGACAGGACTTCTTTATTCCCTCCAGGGCAAATCCCGTAAAGCCGCCTTGTAAACACCCGCGGAATATACTATTTACGTTAAAAATTTTCCATCCCTTTTTTCCTCATGTTTTCCAAAAGCCTCTTTCTAGCCGCAGGCCTCCTGTCCGCGTCCGCCGCCTTCTCCCTGCCCTCCAAACCCGTACCGGGCGACCCGGCCATCATCCCCCTCCCATCCGCGCTGGACGTGGAAAAAAACAAGCCGGGATTTCTGGTCAGCAACACGCTGCCTGTTTCCAAAACGGGAGACAAAAGCTGCATTGCCTCCTTCGTGACGGGGTTCTCCAACAACCTCCGGCAAATCAAGGTAAGCCCGGCTCCTTCCGCGGCCAATGCCGTACAGATCATCCTGAAAAAAGACGCTTCCCTGTCTCCGGAATGGTACTCCATCAAGGTCTCCACGCAGGGCATCACCGTCTCATGCACGTCTCCCGCCGGAGCTTTCTATGCGGCGCAAACCCTCAAGCAGTCTCTGGAAAAGGATGCCGCCGGCCACTGGGCCCTTCCCTGCATGACCATCACGGACAGTCCGCGCTTCACGTGGCGCGGCATCATGATTGACAGCGGCCGCAATCCCCGTTCCATCGCGGAGCTGAAAACCATCATCGACCTGCTCGCCTGCTACAAGGTAAACACCATCCACTGGCACCTGACGGAAGACCAGGGCTGGCGGCTGGAAATCAAAAAATATCCCAGGCTCACCTCCATCGGCGCCACCCGCCCGGAAAGCCCCATTCCCGGCAACCGCAACAAGGGAGACGGCAAACCCTTCACCTTCTTCTACACCCAGAAGGAAGTAAAGGAGCTGGTGGACTACGCCAAACGCAGGCACGTCACCATCGTGCCGGAAATAGAAACGCCCGGCCACGCCGCGGCCGCCATCACGGCTTATCCCGAATTCGGCAACAAGGACATCCCCGGCTACAAGCCCCGGGTGGCGACGCGCTGGGGGATCCTCCCTTTCACGTTCAGCCCCACGGAACCCACCTTCAAATTCATTGACGGCATCCTAGAAGAAGTCTGCCAGCTCTTCCCGGATTCCCCCTACATCCACATAGGCGGGGACGAAGCCCCCAAGCAGCAGTGGAAAAACTCCCCCCAGGCCCAGGAAGTGATGAAGAAAAACGGCCTGAAAAACGAACAGGAGCTCCAGAGCTACTTCATCCACCGCGTGGAAAAGCTGGTCAACGCGCGCGGCAAGCAAATCATCGGCTGGGATGAAATCCGGGAAGGCGGCCTTTCCAAGACGGCCACCCTGATGGTCTGGCATGATCCCGGCATTGCCCGGGAAGCCATCAAGCACGGAAACAAGGTGATCATGACTCCCTTTGAAAGCACGTACCTGATCCGGCAGGAAGGGCCGCATCCGGAAGGCCCCGAATATGAAATGGCGACTTTCTCCACCATTCCCCTGCAAAAAGTCTATAACATGAATCCCGTTCCGAAGGGGCTCACCCCGGAACAGGAAAAAAACATCCTGGGCGTGCAGGGAAGCTGCTGGAGCGAATACATGACCACACTGGCCAAATGGCAGTACATGGTATTTCCGCGCATGTTCGCCATCGCGGAGCTGGGCTGGACGCAGCCTGGCCGCAAGGACTTCACAGACTTCAAGGAACGCCTGGACAGGCACAAGCCCTTCCTGGACGCGCAGCGCGTCAACTACCGGACGGACTCCGGAGAACCGGCGCAGCCGGAGGCGAAAATGATCCGCGAATGACCATGTCCCGCAAGAGCTCTGCAACCCCTGCGCGCGCCTGAGTTCAGCCTTGCCCTCCCGAAAAAAAACACCTATCATGTCCCCGTTATGCCAATAGCCACACCAGAACAATACATTACCATGCTTGAAACGGCCAAGAAGGAAGGCTATGCCTATCCGGCCGTCAACGTGACCACGATCGAAGTGATCAACGGCGCCCTCCGCGCCTTCTCCGAAGCCAAGAGCGACGGCATCATCCAGGTTTCCATCGGCGGCGGCAAATTCGCCTCCGGCACCTCCATCGGCAGTTCCGCCCTTGGCGCCATTGTTCTGGCGGAAGCCACGCGCCGCCTGGCTGAAAAGCACAACGTGCTTGTAGCCCTGCACACGGACCACTGCCAGCCCGAACACGTGGACACCTTCCTGCGTCCCCTGATCGCCGAATCCCGCCGCCGCGTGGAACGCGGTGAAGCCCCCCTCTTCAACTCCCACATGCTGGACGCCTCCACGCTGCCCATGGCTGAAAACCTCAAGCTTTCCCGTGAACTGCTGAAGGAATGCGCCGAACTGGGCATCGTCCTTGAAATTGAAATCGGCGTCGTGGGCGGCGAAGAAGACGGCGTGGACAACTCCGGCCACCCCGCTGACAAGCTCTACACCTCTCCGGAAGACATGCTGATGACGTATGAAGCCCTGGCCCCCCTCGGCAAATTCATGCTGGCCGCCACCTTCGGCAACGTGCACGGCGTGTACAAGCCCGGCCACGTCAAGCTGAAGCCCAGCATCCTGCGCGACGGCCAGGAAGCCGTGGTCGCCAAGCACGGCGAAGCGGCCCGCATGCCCCTCGTCTTCCACGGCGGTTCCGGTTCCGAACTCTCCGACATCCGCGAAGCCGTTTCCTACGGCGTAGTCAAGATGAACATCGACACCGATACGCAATACGCCTTCACCCGCCCGATCGTCTCCCACATGTGCGAACACATCAACGGAGTGCTCAAGATTGACGGTGAAGTGGGCAACAAGAAGGACTACGATCCCCGTTCCTACCTCGCCAAGGGTGAAAAGGGAGTCGCCGCCCGTCTCCAGGAAGCCGCAGACAACCTCATGTCCGCCGGCAAGACCCTCTTCGGCAAGATATAAACAGCCCTTCAACGGCTTTGATGCAATGCCCGGTTTCCCCAAAGGAACCGGGCATTTTTTTCGCTCTTCGGACTGCGGATAAGAAATCCGCCAACTGGACGACAGCGGAACATTTTCTTTGAACCATCCATTTAATGGGAGGTTTGGAAGAAAAAAAAGCAGGGGCGTTCTTTTCCCATCGCTCTGCAATCCTCCTTTCTCCTGCTGCTACCCTTTCTGCCTCAAAAAAACATGTTGTCTGCGGATTTCTTATTCGTTAATGTTCGTTCGACTTTAAGACTGACTCCTTTTCGACATGAGCAACGAACTCCGCATTTTTCCCCCCGAGGTCCACTCTCCACACAAAACAACGCTGAAAGCGGTCCTCTCCACAGCTGCAGGCCGGGAATTCCATCAATACATGGATATTGAATCCACCGGAAACGTGGACATTGACAAAGACGACTTGGCGGACGCCTGGTGCATCTTCTTCATCCATAAAATGATGGAAACGGGCGGCGAATTCTCCGTTACAGGGCCGGGGCGCCTGTCCCGTTCCCTGCTGGTCAATCTGGACCGCTACGCGGAAGCCTGGAACCGCTGGATGCCCAACGTCTTTCACCGCGTCACCATCCATGCCGCCGAGCGAGACGACTCCGCTGTTCCCCAGCGGGACGAAGCCATTTCCTGCTTTTCCGGCGGTCTGGACGCCTGCTTCACCGCCTACCGCCACCGGAAAGGCTTGGCAGGCCCCCAGACCCTTAATCTGACGGCCTGCGTGATGTTCCAGGGAGCGGACATTGCGGAAAACAACCAGGAACACTTTGACAAGGCTTTCTCCAAGGCCAGAGAATTGCTGGAAGACATCGGCATCTGCCAATTCTACCGCATCCGGACCAATTTCCGGAACATGGGGATGGATTACGAAATGACCTACCATACCATGCTGATGGGAGGAATGCGCGTTTTCACCTCCCGCTTCGGTTACTTCATGGCGGGCAGCGAAGGGTCCTATGACTCCTTCTCCTACCCCTGGGCCTCCAATCCCATCACGGACCACTATCTAGGCTCCCACAGCAAGGAAGCCGTCACGGACGGCATGGGGCATGATCGTACGGAAAAAGCCGGACTCATCGCGCAGTGGGATAAGGCCATGGCCCTGCTGAGATGCTGCTGGGAAGGTAAAGACGCGTCCGGCAACTGCGGCGTATGCACCAAATGCCGCCTGACCATCATGAACTTCATGGCCATGGGAGTGCCCAGGGACAAAATAACGTGCATGCCGCGCAACGCCATGAATGAAGATATCTCCCAAATTCAGTTTAACCGCCCTTTCCGCGTCCTCTATGCCCAGGAAATACTCAAGCATGCCAAGGCCAACGGACTGGGGCAGGAGCCCTGGGCGGTCACCTTGGAACGGCGGCTGGCGGAAAGGGATCTTCCGCCAACCGGCATGAGACATAAAATCCGCCAACTCTTCCAACACTCATGATCACGATTAACCATCCATCCGTACAGACAGAGGGAAATGCGGTTACCATCTCCTATCCCATTCTTCAGGACGGCCACGCGCCGCGCACGCTTTCGTTTACGGTAGACTCCCGTTTCCGTGACTTTTTGAATCCCGGCAGGGCGGATGGAGCCCTTGTGGCCCTGCTTCCATGGATTTCCCAGCAGGGCGGTCAGGTTCGCGTTCTTCCCGCCATCTCCGCGCACCTGTACCACTTCGGCATACGGCTCCTCTCCCATATCCTGACAGGAATAGGGCCTTTCCTGAAACCCGTTGAACTGGCGGGAGAAGTTCACGCGGAAGTTCTTTCCCCCATTCCCGGCTGCCGCATTGGTACGGGCGGGTCCCTGGGGGTGGATTCCCTGTGCACTATCGCGGAGCTGGAAAAGGCGGGGACGCCTGTCACCCACCTGTTCCACAATAACTGCGGCTCCCATTGGGGAAACCGGGAACTGCTTGAAGGCAGACGAAAGCTCAGCCGGAATTTTGCTGAAAAAAACGGTATGGAATTCGTCTGGATGGATTCATCCCTGTACGATTTTTATGGCAACGAGGGATATTTGAACTGGTTTCCCTTTTTGGATTCCGGCAGTGTGCTTGTCCTGAATGGATTAATGAATTCATACTGGACTTCCGCCACCTATCATATCAATCATCCGGATTTCACCACCAGGGACCGGAGGGATTACTGTGAATTCCATCTTCAATCCCACATTCTATCCGCGGCGGAAACGGAACAGGTACGTTTCCACCTGCATGGCCTGGATTTGGCAAGGTATGAAAAAACAGCCATCCTTGCCAATTATCCTCCTGCCTGCGACTTCCTCAATGTTTGTCTGGAACGTGCTTTCAACTGCGGCACATGCTTGAAATGCCGCCGTACGATTTCCCAGCTTTATCTGCTTGGTCATTTGCAGGAATTTTCCAAGGTTTTCAACTTGAGGGCTTTTCAAGACAAGCCGCTGCGCTTCCTCGCAAAAACGATTGTTCATTCAGGCCACTTCCAGCAGGAAATGCTTTATCTCTTGAAGCATTCCACGGTCCTTTCCCCATCTGAAAAACGGCAGGTATGGTTCCACTGCATCAGAAAGCAGCCTTCCCTGTTGTCCCGAAGTTCCCAGTAACCCAACCTCCCTTCCGATTCCGGTTTCCCATGGCTACTTCCCAGCTCATTCCACAACAACAGGTCGATATTCAACCCAATGGGACTTCCCGCCTGTATTGCGATTTTATTTCTCCCGGTTATAACTGCCGGGTATGGGTAGACCTCGCACCCTTCGACCAGGCCCCCACAGTGGAAAACAATTTTGCAGACGCATGGATCAGGATGCTCATTTTTGAAATGATGCATGTCGGAGGCCGTTTTGAAGTGAAAGGGGCCGTCAGTCTTACTCTGCTTCGGAATTTAGAGCATTTCATGGAAGCCTGGTCGCAAATGCATCCTGAGTATCTTAACGTGGTAGATATCAAGCCGGACCGGATTATAGACGACAGAAACGCGCCGGTGGACGATTCTGCGGTTGCCCTCTTTTCCCAGGGGCTGGATGTGACCTTCGCCTTGTACAGGCATGCGTCCCCACATCGGAAACCGCGGTATGATTCCCTGGATGTGAAAGCCTGCCTGCTGGTACAGGGCGGAGACCGGGGACTTTACGAAGAACCCCTGTTCCTGCGCTGTTATGAAAAAGCTCTCTCTACGATTGAGGAACTGGGCATCACGCACCTTCTGCGCTGCGGAAGCAATTATCCTGAAATTTTCCCTCTGGATACATTCTGGAACAACCAGCTTAACTGGGGATTTCACTGGCAACTGGTTCATCTGGCGGCTTTGACAGGCATGGCATCCTTTTGGCAAAGGGATTATGGCAATGTACTGGTGGGGAGCACCTATCCCTATTCATCCGGCGTAGTGGATTTTGGCTCCAACTTTGTGACGGACCCCCTCCTTTCTTCCCGGCGATTCCGTGTGTATGAAGAAGGCTGGGGATTCACCCGGAGCCAGAAGGCAAAATTGGTCAGCCAATGGGAAAGAGGACTGCGCAACCTGAGAGTATGCTGGCACTCCAATCCGGATCAGGACAATTGCGGAGTATGCGAAAAATGCTTCCGGACCATCCTGAATTTCAAGGCCTCCGGAGCTTTTTATTTACGCGATATATCTTTGGATGAAATTCGCGACAAGGAGATATGGAATGAACACATCTTTTACGAATACCAGACCATTCTGGAAGATGCCGAAAAATGGGGAACTTCTCAGGAACCGTGGGCTCAGGCATTAAAGGAAAGGCTGTCCCTGGGTGTGTACCCGGCGCCCAAGCCATTGACTTTCCCTCAACGGATGGGAAAGAGAATCAAACACTTCCTGTACTATAAAAAAGAAGATGCGGCCAGCGTCCGCATCAAGATTCTTGGCCTTCGGATCTATAAACGTAAAAAAGAGGGTCCCCTGCATCAAAGCCGCGAATGATAAAGCCTGTCCCATGCAAGCGTGCGGCGGCCATAAATATCCTCAACCCACCCGCTTCTTGCAAATCCGCAAGCCGCAGACCTTGACACGGAGCACTCCGTTCTCCTCCTTGCGGTAATAAAGGTACTTGGACAAAGCGGCGGCTTTCCCTATCTGCCGCGCATGCTTCGCCTTCCTTTCCCGGCAGCGGTCGAGGTCCGGTACAGTCAAAACCTTCTCCAGCCAGGGAAATTCACTCAACTCATTCAACAGATGTACGCGGGGAAAACGCTCCCGCAGGGACAACTCATAAATTCCGGAAATTTTGCCGTAAACATTGTCCATCAGAAAAACCTCCTTGCCCAGAAGAGCTCCGGAAATGCCCAGATGGAGCCTGTCCGTCAAGATGGCGTCAGGCTGGTCCAGCGCCTTCAAAAGCCAGCGGGTATAGGCAAAAGCGTGTTCCACCTCATCAATCACGCGTACGGAATACACGGAAAGGTCCGTATTCAAAGGGAGTTCCTTCAACGCTTGAGCGTGGCCGGTACTTTCCGGATCATCTCGCAGGCAAACGGCAAGCTTTCCGGCGCCGGGCAACGCTACCAAGGAAGTCTTGACATCCCTTTTCATGCGCTTGCCCCACGCCCGTTCCTCCATCTCCAGAAAAGGCAGCCTGACGGGCCGCTTCTTCAGCATCTCGGGCTCCGCGGCCACGGCCATGTCATCCGCCAGCAGGAATCGCGCCTTCCCATTCCTTGACAGGCAGTAGTCATAACTAGCCCGTTCCCGGCAAAACACGGTAAAACGTTCATCCAGCACATCCACCAGTTCATCACAATCCCTGAAGCTCTGGGGCAGGATCACGCACTTCCGGAGGCGCGGATCCGAAAAAAGGCGTACATAATGAGGCAGCATGCCAAAATAGGGGACAAAACCTCCCCCGCCGCCGTAAACCAGCGTTATTTCCTCCTTTCCTGCAGGGAGTTCCGGGCCGCATGAACTGAAATTCAGCTCTTCCCTTTCAAACAGGGCGACCGTGGAAGCGGCAATCAGGGCATCCCCCACATTCCCCTGGTTCATCATGTAATGGAACGGCCCCAGCTCACGCAGAAGCTCCATCATCGCGTGAACAGGGACAGGGGAACAGGAAATCCGGCTACAATCCATCGCCCTGATTCTACCTTACCGGCCATCAGGACGCAACTACATAGGACGGGGTCGCCTCTCCGGCGTTCCGGCACCTCTAGTTGCCAGCTTTGCGGGACTCCCTCACGCGGTCATTGGCGTTCAGGATGCGCTTGCGCAGGCGGATGAAATGGGGGGTGGCTTCCACCAGTTCATCAGGCTCAATGTACTCAATGGCGCGTTCCAGGGAAAAGGCGACGGGAGGGGAAAGCTGGATGCCGTCCCCCTTCGTGGCGGACCGGATGTTGTTCAGGTGCTTTTCCTTGCACGGATTGACCGGCATATCCATCTGGCGCGGGTTTTCACCAACGATCTGGCCTTCGTAAATATCTTCCTGCGGCCCTACGAACAGACGTCCGCGTTCTTCCAGCGCCACCAGCGCGAACGGCGTGGAAACGCCCGTTTCCATGGAAACCAGGGTGCCGGTGGTACGCGTGGTGATATCCCCGGCGTAGGGGCCGTAATCCCGGAACAGGTGGGAGAAAATGCCGTGGCCGGACGTCAGGTTGACCAGCTCAAACTCAAATCCGATGATGCCGCGGGTGGGAATATAGGCCTGGATGAAGGTGTGGCCCGTGCCCTCCTTGGAAATCATGTCTTCCATCTGTCCCTTGCGGGCGTGCAGAAGCTTCATGACGCCGTTGGCGTGCTCATCCGGAACTTCCACGTAAATCGTTTCATACGGCTCCGTAAGACGGTCACCTTCATCCCTCTTCATGATCACGGTGGGACGGGAAACGCACAGTTCGTAATTCTCGCGGCGCATGGTTTCCACCAGCACGGCAATCTGCATGGCCCCGCGGGCGGAAACGGAGAAAACGCCGGCCTTGTCCGTATCCTCCACCTGGATGGAAATATTCGTCCGCATCTCTCTCATCAGGCGATCGCGAATCACGCGGGAAGTTACATTCTTGCCGTCGCGTCCGCCGAAAGGCCCGTTGTTGATGGAAAACTCCATGGAAATGGTGGGCGGGTCAATCGCCACAAACGGGAGGGGCTCCGTATCCGCGGAACCGCCCAGGGTCTCACCGATGTTCACGTTTTCAAACCCCGCCACGCCTACGATGTTGCCCGCCACGCCGATGGCCGAATCCGTGGTGCCCAGGCCGGAATATTCAAACATGCGGGTCACCTTGCCGGAAATGCAGGTGCCGTCGCTCTGGTGAAGCCATACGGTATCCCCCTTCTTCACGGTGCCGGAGGTGATGCGGCCAATGGCCACGCGGCCCACGTAGTCGTCCCAGTCAATATTGGAAACGAGCATCTTGAACTCCCCTTCCGGATCGGCGTCCTTAGGAGCGGGGATGTGCTCCACAATCTTGAACAGAAGAGGCGTGCAGTCCACAGGAGGTTCCCCCTCCATGGAATTCATGAAATAGCCGTCGCGGGCGGACCCGTACACAAAGGGAGCTTCAAATTGTTCGTCCGTGGCGCCCAGTTCCAGGAAAAGCTCCAGCACCTGGTCATGCACGGCGGCAGGGTCGGCATGGGGGCGGTCGATCTTGTTAATGACCACAATGGGCATCAGCCCTTCCTGAAGGGCCTTGCGGAGCACGAAACGCGTCTGGGCCTGCGGACCTTCAAAGGCGTCCACCACCAGCAGCACGCCGTCCACCATCTTCATCACGCGCTCCACTTCCCCGCCGAAGTCCGCGTGGCCGGGGGTATCCACAATGTTGATCGTGTAGCCGTTCCAGAGGATGGAAGTATTCTTGGCCTTGATTGTGATGCCCTTTTCACGTTCCAGGTCCATGGAATCCATGGCGCGTTCCTGCACGGCCTGGTTGGCCCGGTAGGCTCCCCCCGCCTGCAAAAGTTGGTCGACCAGGGTCGTTTTCCCATGGTCAACGTGAGCGATAATGGCGAGGTTGCGGAACTTGGAAGGGTCTGACATTGCGCGCGAGAGCTAAAAGCACTGGAAAATAAATGTCAAGCCTGCTCCATGAATACCTCCATATATTTTTAACGCGCGCGTGCCTCTCCCGTTGCAGGTGACGGAACTTTTGTTCTCTCCGGTGAATTTATAGCTTCCCCCCCTCTTCAAATGGGGCTATCCTGCTCTGGCATAAATAATTTCTAAATTCTAGACAACGATGAAGATTTGGTTAGATGGAAAGCTGGTGGAACAGGAGGAGGCCAAGACCTCCGTTTTTGACCATGGTACGCTCTATGGAGACGGCATTTTTGAAGGTATCCGGTTTTACAACAAGCGCGTCTTCCGCCTGGAAGACCACATGGACCGCCTGTACAACTGCGCCCATTATCTGCTGCTGGACATTCCCTATACCCGGGAGGAACTCTCCAACGCGGTATGCGAAACGGCGGCGGCTTCCGGCCTGAGCGACGGCTACATCCGCCTGGTAGTTACCCGCGGCATTGGCAACCTGGGGCTCAATCCCTTCAACTGCAAACGCCCCAGCGTCTTCATCATTGCGGATAAAATCTCCCTGTACGATCCCGCCGTGTATGAAAACGGGCTGCCCCTGATCACCAGCTCCGTGCGCCGCAACCGTCCGGACGCCCTCTGCCCCCAGGTCAAATCCCTCAACTATCTCAACAACATCCTGGCCAAGATGGAAGCTGTGCGCCAGGGCGTAGCGGAAGCCCTGATGCTGAACGATCTGGGCAACGTGGCCGAATGCACGGGAGACAACATCTTCATCGTAAAAGACGGAGCCGTCTTCACGCCGCCCGTCACGGACGGCTGCCTGGACGGCATCACGCGCCGCGTGGTGCTGGAAATCTGCCGGGAACTGCAAATCCTGGCAGAAGAAAAAACCATGAACCGCTTTACCATCACCTGCGCGGATGAATGCTTCCTGACCGGCACGGCAGCGGAATGCGTCCCCGTCACCAAACTGGACGCCTACCAGCTGGGTTCCGGCAAAATCGGTCCGGTGACCGCCCGCATCCTGGCCCGCTTCCAGGAACTGACCCAGACCACGGGAACAGCCTTCTAAAGCCTGGCATTTCCTTTTTGACAGCAAAAACGGCCCCTCCTGTCCGACGGGGCCGTTTTTTTGCGCCACTGCATCAAAACCCGAAAGCGGCGCAACGCCATTCCATGAAATGTTCAGCTTGAAATCCACAGGAGGAGTGAAGCCGGAACATGAACGGATCAAACGCCTGTTTTTACAGTACGGACCATCAGGAAACACGGTAAAAGAACACATCACCCCGGCATAAACGGAATGCGCTCACCCGGGAATGAATGCCTCCCGGCCTTTAGGGCATACTCCACTCCAGAGCGAAGCGAAAGGATTCTTTAAAAAGCCGTCTCCGCCTTATCTCCCACGCACAAGGACAAAACCGGACACGTTCCGCTTCTGCCCCCATACCGGAACCGTTCCAGCCAGGAAAAAGGCGGGATTACTTCTTCTTCGGCAATCCGGTTTCCGGATCAAACTGCTTGGCCTGCTGGGCGTGCTCCTTCGTCTGGTAGAACCGGACGTAATCAATCAGGAACTTCACGGGATAACCGTTACCATCCTTCGGAGCCTTTTCACACCAGTTGCCGCCCACGGCGGAATTGAGAATGAGGTAAAACGGCGTACGGAACGGATTGCCCGCCTCATTGGCATAATTGGTGGTATTCAGATCAATGGATTTCACCAGCTTGTCATCCACCATCAGCTTAATGGAATCCTTGTCCCACTCCATGACATACGTATGAAAATCATCGGAGAGGTTATCAATCTTCACCGTGCCTCCGCGGGAAGCATCCTTCTTGGACACGCCGTCCGGGCTCAAATGGAAGGTGGAATAAACCACATCCGGCTGCTGGGAAATATTCTCCAGCATATCAATCTCTCCATTGACGGGCCAGCCCCACTTGTTCTTGCCAAGCAGCCAGATGGCAGGCCAGATGCCCTTGGTTCTGGGAACCTTGGCCCGAACTTCCAGTCTGCCGAACATGAAATTCTTCGTCTTGATCGTCGTCACGGAACCGGACGTGTAGGGCATGAATTTGGTATTCTTAATCCAGTCCGACGGACTCTTCTTGTAATTGATATTGGCGAACTTCTCAAAATGGGTCTCCAGGACCAGGCAGCCGTCTTCCAGCCTCATGTTCTTGGGCCGTGCTGTATAGGTCTGCTGGGACCCCTGATTGCGTATCACGCCCAGCTCCGGCTTCCACTTCTTGGCGTCTATCTTGGACCCGTTGAACTCGTCACCCCAAACATAAACCCATCCGCCGGGAAGGGTCTTCGGAGGCTTGGCGTCTTCTCCCTTTACGGACATGCACAGGCAGGCGGCCAACAACACGGCAAACAGGCTCTTCTTCATACGGACCAATACTGTACTTGGAACCGCAGCCTTTCAAACAAAATACGTCCGGACGGGCGCCTTTTCCCTCCCTTCCCTTGCAGGATGGCGGAAATACCCTCTAAAATGGATAGAAACTCTCTTCCGCCGCATGCTATGATTACGGTATGAAGACCACTCCTTCACCCCGTGGCCGGGCCCTTCTTCATCAAACCCCCGTGGGGGCCATCGTCATCGTGGAAAACGGAACGGCCGTCACGCACGTTTTCTTTAGCCGCATGGTGCAACTGGAGCATGTGGAATGGGAGGAAACGCCCCTGCTGCGCCAAACAGCCAGCCAACTGGACGAATACTTTCAAGGTGCCCGCCGCATGTTTGACGTGCCCCTTTCTCCGCAGGGAACGGAATTTGAGCAAACGGTCTGGAAGGCCCTTCAAACCATCCCCCATGGGGAAACCAGAAGCTACGGCGATATCGCCCGGCAAATTGGACAGCCATCAGCCTGCCGGGCCGTTGGGCATGCCAACAACCAGAACCCCATCAGCATCATCATTCCCTGCCACCGGGTCATTGGAGCCAATGGAAAACTGACCGGTTACGCGGGCGGCCTGACTATCAAGCAATATCTGCTGGAACTGGAACAGGGTGCCGTGGCTCCCTTCATGCTGTTCCCGGATGCGGAACGCGCCCGATGGAATACCCCTGCCAGCTCGTGAAAACGGCGGAAAAGCTTGAATTGGCCTACTGCTGCGCGGCGTCCGCCGCCTGCGGAGGCGTCATGGACTTCAAGGCTGCCTTGGGAGACTCAATGCCGAGCCACTGAAGGGGCAGCAATTCTCCCGTCACCTTGTAATGCTTGTAAGTCAACCCGGCAAAAACGGCCAGGAAAAACATCAGGACGGCATACAGGGCCATCCACAAATAATTCTTCCGCGCCGTACGGGTGGCCTCATCCGCCAATTGCTGCAAATTCCGCATGGCGGCGGAAGGAGCTGCCTCTTCCTCCCCCGCTTCGGTCGGCTCGGGAATGAGTCCCGGAGAAGGCTCTTCGGCAAACCGGAGCCTGGCATCTCCCAGGGCAATTTCGTCGCCATCGTAAAGAGAGGCGGCGCCCATGGGCGTGAGCCCGTTGATCTTGATTCCGTTAGTTGAACCCAGGTCTTCCAGAACATACGCGCCCTCCTTGAACTGAAGCAGGGCGTGTTCTCCGGACACGGACTGAAAAGGCAGCACTATTTCACAATGTTCGTCGCGTCCGATGCGGGCGAAATATTCGCCGTTCTTCGGAAGAACGATGGTTTTCTCGGAACCGTCGGGCAATTGGATGGAAAGGCGGGGCATGATTCACGGGCATCATGCCATGCCGACGCTGATTTTCAATCCAAAAGACCGTTTGCCCGGCATGCCCGGGAAAAAAGCGGTTGCATGCGCCTCTCCTTCAGAAGGCGGATTCCATGAAGTTCCATCATGCGGCTCCATTTTTCCAGACTTCTGACCAGCAGGAGTTTCCCAAAAGATATTCTTAATAGATAATTCACACACTTTAAATCCCCTATATAAAACGTCCCTCCGGATAGGGAATTGACATCCCGGACCCGCGGCGGCTAACATCAGGCATGAACGCCACGCAAGCATCAGCTTTCAAGGGATACAATCTGCTGACGGCCGCCAAATCGGTAATTTCCAAATACGCTGTATTTTCCGGGAGGGCTACCCGTTCGGAATATTGGTACTGGGTATTGGGGCAGACTGCCGTCCTGCTCCTGTTGGACATGGCCTTCACCATCTTCATGATCATCCTGTTTGCCTGCCATCATCCGCAGCAAATGTCATCAACTGAAACTTTTACCTATGGCATGGCAGGTGCCGTTCCCCTTCTGCTATGGAGTCTATTTACCGTGATTCCTTCGCTGGCCGTCACATGCAGGCGCCTGCATGACACCAACAAAGGCGGAATTATGCTGCTGCTTTATCTGGTTCCGCTGATAGGGAGCATTATTCTTCTCATTTACTGCTGTGAAGACAGCCAGCGGGGAACGAACCAATACGGGCCGTCGGAAAAATACCCGGGGCTGCCGTAATTTTCCGGAATTTCCTTTTGCCAAACAGCTTTCCGGTTCACAGGAAAAGTTAGCGGCACATGCCATGGAAAAGCCGTACAGTCCTGCACTTGTCTTGCGTTTTGGGGGGAAATGCTTCATATTCAGAACATGTTTGTTGACAACATCCGCATATTTGCCAGGGCAGGAAAGGGAGGAAACGGGCTGGTCAGCTTCCGCAGGGCCAAATTCGTGCCCAAGGGCGGTCCGGACGGAGGAGACGGCGGCGATGGCGGAAGCGTCATTCTGGAAGTGGACCCGCACACGAATGACCTGCGCTCCTTTTTCTACGACCCCAAATTGATCGCCACGGATGGAGTAGGCGGACAAAGCGCCAAAAAGCATGGCAAAAACGGCAAATCCGTCATCGGGAAAGTTCCCCCCGGCACCATCATCTACCGCAGCAATGCCTCCTCCATGGCGGAGGCGACCTGGCTGGAACGGGAAGGCGAAGGCATCGAGCTGGAAAAAATTGCGGACCTGACGGAAATCGGCACTCGGTTCACGCTGTGCCAGGGCGGCATCGGCGGAAAGGGCAACTGGCATTTCCGCTCTGCAACCAACCAGGCGCCTACGGAAGCCGAGATGGGAACGGAAGGGGACGAAGGCGTCTTCTTCATGGAACTGCGCCGCATTGCGGATGCCGGACTGGTGGGCTACCCCAACGCGGGCAAGAGCACCCTGCTGGGAGACATCTCGGAAGCCAAGCCCAAAGTCGCCAACTATCCCTTCACCACGCTCCAGCCCATCATCGGCGTAGTGGAATTCGACAGCTTCCGCCGCTGCGTTGTGGCGGACATTCCCGGCATCATTGAAGGCGCGCACAACAACCGCGGCCTGGGGCATGAATTCCTGCGCCACATCACGCGCTGCAAGGTGCTCGTCTTCGTTCTGGACATGGCCGGCAGCGAAGGCCGCGACCCCATTGAAGACCTTCAAAACCTCCGCACGGAAATCAAGCTGTACAGTGAAGACCTGGCCAAACAGCCCTGGTTCGTCGTCGCCAACAAAATGGACCTGGAAGGGGCGGAAGAAAACCTGGCCAACTTCCGCATGCGTTTTCCTAAGGTGGACGTCATCCCCCTTTCCGCGCTCAACGGAGAAGGCATTTCCCGGCTCAAGAGCAAGCTTGACGAACTTGTAGGCTATAAATTCGTTCGTTAAAACCATCCGTCCAACCCTCTCTCCCTTCCACATGACCGCTCCGCTTGCCGCAACGACAGACCCCGACCAGCTCTTGTGCCGTATCGCCGGAATTGGAGACCTCTTCGCCATTGAAGGGGAATTCGTCACCGGCAAGGAAATCCCCAGCGGCCACATCAACACCACTTACAAGGCCACCTACCGCAAAAGCGACGGGACGGAAGACTCCTACATCCTCCAGCGCATCAACGACTATGTCTTCAAGGACCCCAGAGCCGTCATGCGCAATGTGGAAAAAGTCACGCGGCACATCAACTGGAAAGTCCTGCGCCGTCTGAAGGACTCCGCCGGGCAGACCCTCAACCTCTATCCGGCACGCGGCGGCCGCAACTACATTGACATTCCCGGCGACGGCATCTGGCGCTGTTACAATTACCTGGCAGGCACGCATACCTACGACGTGGTGGAAAACACCCGCCAGGCGTACCAGGCCGGATTTGCATTCGGCTCCTTCCAGGACTTGATCAGCGACATGAATCCGGACGACATCGTGGAAACCATTCCCGGATTCCACCACACCCGGAACCGCTTCAACCGCCTGGTGGAAGTGGCGGCGCAGGATCCGCAGGAACGCCTTTCCACCTGCCTTCCGGAACTGGACTTCATCAAGGCGCGCGAGCAGGACGTGGACCGTTTGCTGGACCTCCAGGCCAGCGGCGTGCTTCCCACCCGCATCACCCATAACGACACCAAAATCAACAACGTCATGCTGGACGAGGATACGGACCACGCCGTCTGCGTCATTGACCTGGATACGGTCATGCCCGGCCTTGTGCTGTACGACTTCGGCGACATGGTGCGCACCGTTACCCCGCCTACGGAAGAAGATGAGGAAGACCTGGACAAGGTGCGCATGCGCATGCCGATGTTCCAATCCATTGTGGAAGGGTATCTGGCCGCCGCCCACGGCTTCCTGACCCAGGCGGAAATAGACCAGCTTGCTTTCTCCGGAAAACTCATCACGCTGGAAATCGGCATCCGGTTCCTGACGGACTACCTGGAAGGAGACCAATACTTCAAGGTTTCCCGCCCGGACCACAACCTCATCCGCTGCCGCACGCAGCTCAAGCTGGTGGAATGCATTGAACAGGAACTTCCGTCCATGGAGCAATATGTCAAGCGCGTGGCCAAGGGGATGTCCAGAAAATAGAGTGGGAGCTCTCCCTCCTTCTTTTCCATTCTCTCCGGGACGGCTATGCCGTCCCTTATTATTTATATTATTTGAACACTGCGGCGATTTCCATAATCCAAGAAACATTCCACGCAATCGCCACAGACCATGTTTGAAATACCGGATATTCAACTCAATCAATATGGCAAGCCGGCAAGGATCATGTATCTGGCCCCGTATGCCCCCGACGCTCCCGATTTCTCCAAAAAACCCTACACGGGCAACGGAGGCTATCCCCAGTACCACTACAACATTTACAAGGCCATTCAGGACATCGGCTATGACGTCGTCTCCTCCTCCAAGCCCTATTCCGTGCAATTCGCCAAAGGAAACGTGGACTATGTATTCTCCCTGATGAACAGGTTCGGCATGTCCAAGCCTGAAATATTCATCTCCTCGTACTGTGAATTCATCCAGGTCCCCTATTTGGGCGCCCCGCCCAACATCCGCGCCATTGCGGAAGACAAGCTCCTGACCAAGCTGGTATTCCGCTCCCTGGGCCTGAACATGCCGGAGGGCATCGGGCTTTCCGGGGAAAAAGGCATTCCGGACAAAGCGCCCTTTCCCGGCCCCTACTTCGTCAAAAAACGGTTTGGAGCCGCTTCCGGCGGTATTCGGGAAGACAGCATCTGCGGCTCCTGGGAGGCGGTAGCCGCGTGCGCCCGGCGCCTGATGGAGGAAGGGCATGAAGTGCTCGTGGAACAATACTGCGAAGGCATTGACGTCACGGTTCCCGTGCTGGGGGGTGAAAAACCCGTCATTCTGGGATACGTGCAGCCGAAATCCGACAAACCGGGCAGTATCATCACGGAAGACCTGAAACTGCATGACCACCTGGGCTACCAGATAGTCTCCGTGCACGGCCTGGAACAGGACATCGCCAACGACGTGCAGAAAGTCTGGGACGCCCTGGGGCCGATGGACTATTTCCGCATCGACTACCGGATTGACTTTGAAAAAGGCGAACGGCGCATCCTGGAAATGAACATCTGCTGCCACCTGGGCAAAAGCGGCTCCATCTGCCTGGCGGCCGCAGAACACGGCTACTCCCAGGCGGACCTCCTCAAATACATCATCGCCTACAGCATGAACAGGCAGAAAAACCTCTGCCGATACGGTACGTGGCTTATCTGACCATGTGCGCCAACAGATCATCCACCTATCATGGCGGGGAGAAAGTTGCTAATCCGGTATCCGGCTGATTGCTTCAAACACTTCCAGCCAGCTTTCCCTGGACGCTTCCAGCCCTCCCAGCGCCATGCCGCGTTCCCGGGCAGCGGAGGCCATATCCTCCCGGTAATGCGGTTCCCACGCCATCTTGGTGGCGTATGTGATGAAATCCCCGGGGCTTTCGCACAGCCATCCGGTCTTCCCGTGTTCCACCATCTGTTCCCAGCCTCCGCGCTTGTCCACAATAAGCACGCTTCCGCTCGCCATGGCCTCAAAGCCCACGCGCGGCCAATTCTCCGTCGTATCCGTGGGTTGCAGCACGATGTGGCATCTTTGGTAAAACTCCTGCTGGGATAGAGACCTCTGGTCATGGAACGTCTCCACCCAGTCGGGCGGCCTTCCGGTCTTCGCCTCGCTCCGCTGATCAAAGCCGAGAAAAGTTCCGGTCTTCCGCACGGGTGAGGCAAAATGCTCGTAAATGTGCCACGTATCCTTACTGAATTTGTCCTCATCCTGGCGGGAAATGTGCCCCGCGCCAAACCAGTCTGTGGATCGTTGGGCAAGGAAGGGAAAATCAGTCGTGTCAAAATACGGCTTGAACGTCATGAAGCGGATGGACGGATCAGAATTCAAGGCTCTCAGGCGCGGCATCATGTTCTTCCTCACCCGGTCATTCTGGTAAAGAAACAGGGAAATATCTCCCCTCTTCATGGCTTCCTTTTCGCTGCCGAAAAGCCAGGTCATGCAATTGACGAAGACTGTCCTTGCCGTCCGTTTTCGTATCTCCGGGAGGGCCGCCAGAAACTCCTCATTGCAAAAACTGATGACGGGCGCCCCTTCCGGAATGGCCGACCAGTCGTATCCTTCATGTACCGTGACGCCCTGCCCAACCATTTCCAGATAGAGTTCGGCACGGTGTGCGTTCTTCTGGGTGGGGATAAGGTGCATTTCCACCCCCAGATGTCCCCAAACCTTGATCTGATGATAAAGTTCGGCCCCCGCCCCTCCGTAAAGGGACGGAAACCCAATAATGTAGAGAGAGTTCATAGCTGGATTATTTTATTATTGGGGAATTCGTTTCAACGCTTTTTTAACACTTTCACGATCCTATCCCTTACGCTTCTAAACCTCAACTTAAAATAGAACGCGACTTCCATAACAGAGCAAGCTCCCCGTGGCCAGATATATTGACCTGCATCTTGATACGATTGGCGTATCCCATATCATTCATCCGCCATTGATGGAAAAACAAAAGCATGAACCGCCGCGTCTTATACACGGCAATTCCATTGCAAGCTGTGTGAACGGCCACTTTCCACTCGAAGCATGCCCGGATAGAATGGAGAAAGATAAGGTGATTGGTGTATACTTAATCAAACTTCAATTTCAAGAATACAACCAACATCTGAAATAGATTTTAAAAGAGAAGGGGGTAACCTAAACGACGCCATACCTTCCGTAAGGCTGATATGAATATATTTATCTCCACAATCAATTCTTGATGCTAAAATTATTATTTCTTTTAAACATCCAATCACTCTATCTTGCTGATTAGGTAAAATATCATAGTCTTTAATCCAAATTCCAAGATCTGGATTAGCTACTTGCTCTAATTGATTATCAGGCTACTTTTGACAACCTTCTATACGAAAAATAATAGTAGTTACATCTGGCATTTATTTATAATTGGCAAGTTAATATTTTTATTATATAATCATTACATTGTAAAATTAGAATATTAACGTTTATTATTTTCTTTAAAAAAAACATAAAATAAACCTTTATTTCAGCTCTTTGGTCCGAAAATAAAAATTTCTTATTCTATAGCTTTTCCCAGTTTTTTAATATTTTTCTTAATTCCTTCATGTGATAGATCCAATGAATAACGATCATCTGATAAACATTCTCAAATTCCTTGTCGTCCAGTGTTTCGTTTTTAAATATTTTTATCAAGGAATCCATCTCATTGATAATGTCATCAAGATGAAATGCCAATTCTTCTTTCTCCCGATTACTATATACATTTAGCGACGACGAGTTTTTAAATATTTCAAGAATTTTTTCTGAAGTTATCATAAGATTATGGCCTGGGACATATAGTAATCCAGCCTACGCTCGTCATCGGCATACTCTTTCAAGAAGCAGCACGAATTTTTCTGAGACGTGTTCCCCTCTATTTTAATGGATACTACCAGAAAGATCAGACTTACGAGCTGTCTCCGGCTGAAATACGGTATAGAGCCGTCATATGCCTTAGCAGATGGGATCATGTAATGTAGACTTTCCACATAGCTTCCCGCCCTGTTGAAATTTCCATCACTATCATTTGCATATACAACTTAAACAATATATAGAATTTCCTTTTTAGAAAATTTAATATAACGAAATCCTATTTTTTAGCACATTGTAATTTTCACATAATTCTTTATATAAAATTTTATTATAATTATCATCATCACTTTCCTCTTGTTCCCTTGTGCAGAGATTAAAAACAAAATCAATGCAAAATGGATATAATTTTATTAAATTCAACAATATATCTTTATCTAAATAATCATCTTTATTTAAGAATCCAATATATCTTTTACAAATATTATTTAATCCATAAAAAGACATATAAGTATCTACATCTTCTTCTTCCAATCTTATCTTGAATATGTCCGAGTCAATATAATCAAAAAATGGAATGCAGTAATAAGCAAATGCTTTATTTCCCATATAAGATATTAATTCACTATATAGAAGAGGATCTATTTTTCTGTCTACAAGCAATTTATAGGCATCTTCCGTTGATTTATTTTCAAAAACTTCTAATGCCCACTTAATATCCAAGTCATCTTGTCCATCTAATATATCCTGCCTAGTAGGTAAAAAATTCATATTATTCTCCACATATTTTTTTCATTCTTTTCTTACACTCTCTTACAGAATTAATTCTATTTTTTAATTCCTGCACATGATTTCTTGGATATTTTTGAGCCCCTGGCAAATAATCATCGCAATTATTTTCTAAATATTTCCTTCTGGAATCAACTAAATTTTGCTTACAATTTACACTCTCTTTAAGTTGTTCACAACATGTTCCTGTACAAGGAGGACACCCTTTTTGACTTAATTCGTGATATTCATTATATATCTTCTCACATTCTCTTATTTTTTCAATATTTTCAATATCTACCCGAGGCAAAGCTATAGGAGGTTTAGGAATTACATTCTCCGATATTTTTTTAATAACTTTCTCTGTTGTACCTGGAGCAATAACTTCAGTAATAGCGACAGCAGTTACGGCAACGGCAGCAACTATCAATCCAATTGGATTTAATAATGCCGGTAATGCAAACCCAAACTCTCCTCTTACGTCAATAAAAGCACTAGTTAAATTGTCTACATATCCATATAGATTTTCCTGCGGCCCTTCCATCATTGGATCTCTACTCACCCACCTGCCATCATTTGGATTATAATACCGATAATTGTAAAACATCAGACCAAGTTCGTCATCAGTGTACTCGCTGGAAAACCGGAACGGATTGCCCTGGGCGGCATTGCCTTCCATCTTAAGAACATTCCCATATGCCCCATATTCATACAAGGCACGGCGTCCTGCCTGGATGCCAAACAGGGCCGTTGTGTTTTTCAACAGGTCATGGGTATAGTAGAGGTCTTCGTCATAAACTCCTGTTTCGTTAAATATGGTCATCGCCAGAATACGCGTGGCGACCGGTTCCATCGGATCCCACAGGTAGGTTTTACGCAGGATGGGTACTACCGTTTCCGTTCCATTAGTAGCGTCCAGTTCCGCGATTTGCAGGTACCCGTGATAGATAAAGCGTTTCTTCGACATGAGAGCTTCTCCTTCATAGACGGCTTTTTCTACACGCCTGTTCAAATAATCGTAGCGGCATTCCACACGCTGGCTACCCTGCGTGAAGACAACCGCCTGGTTCAACGCATTATAGACGACTTCCCATTCCCCAGTGGAAGTTTGGAGCTTTGTCTGGTTGCCGTCGGCGTCGTAGGTTGGCACAAAAGGCGTTTCTTCTCCCTGGGTGATGTCCGTGTATTGGTTAAGCCGGTTGGCCGTGTATATCGTGGATAACCCTGCCGCTCCTTCCTGAGAGGTCATGCGGTTTCCGATGTTGTCATACGCATAAGAATACGTTCCTCCCCGGCTCATCGCGTCGGCAATCAGCTCGCTGCGGCCATTGTAGCTGTAACTATGCGTCAGGTCGGGAGCCGGCGTATTGAAGTAGTCCTTCTTTTCCGTGGGACGCCCCAGCGCGTCGTAAGCATAGTCGGTTTTGGCCGGGTAGTTGGCACTGCCGGGACGCAGGTAGTCGATCCTGGTCAACAGGTCCCGCTTCTCTTCCCGCGTGTACCATCTCCTGAGGGTATTGGGATAGTCAAGCGTTTCCAGGAGCCCGTGGCCGGCGTTGTAACCGTACACGAAGGGGGAGGAGACATTGTTGAGCGAGACAGAGGAAAGACGTCCGTAACCATCATATCCCCAGGTCGTTTGCTGGACTATACTCTCCCCATAGTTCAGACTGTAACCCGAGGCACGGCCCAAATTGTCGCGCCGATTATGGAGCGCACTTGCCACCAAACCCGTCGTGTTTTCCGATTCCGCTTCATTGTACTGGTTGTAGGCCAAGATCCGCGTACCGGAACCGTCCGTGACCTGCGTAATCAAGTTAAGGTGGTTGTATGCACAACCGATGGAGGGCGTTGCATCATTGTGAGTGATGGAAACCAGATTGCCCGTCTGCAGGTCGTAGCCGTAGGTGGTCGTCAAAGGTATCGCCTCTTGACCCACCGTCCGCGCCTGTTGTTTGGCCGCCAGCCTGTTCCAGTTGTCATAGGAATAGCTGTCTCCATGGCCGTCAGCATAGGTTTTAGCCGTCATCAGACCGGAGGCGTCGTCGTAGCTCCACACCGTCACATCCCCGTCTGTCCGTTCCCGAGGATCGGTAATGATTGTTTCTCCCGGGATCCGGAACGTCGTGAGGGAAACCAGCCTGTCCGCGTCATCATAGGCAAACACCGAGGGCTGGAGGGCCGTACCGTATTCGGCGGTTTTGCGCCCGCGCACATCATAGGCATAGCAGGCCGTGTTACCCAACGCATCCGTGATGCAGGAGGGGGACGCCGTGGACGGGTCATACTGGATGGTGGTGGTGTTGCCGACGGCATCCGTCCTGACGGTTTCACGGCCGGCCAGGTCAAAGACGACAACGGTGGAATTTCCACGGACATCCGTATAGGTTTCCGTGCTGCCGCTGGCCGTATAGATGCGGGAAGAAGTAGTCACCGTTCCCGCATGATCTTTCCGGGACACGGGGTAACCGTCTATGACAACAGTTTCCGCAATGACGGAAGAAGCCAGAGTTTGCGTTTTCTCCGTCCGTTTGGCCGGCGCCGTGTATTCCGTCCATTGCAGGGTCTCATTTCCCCGTGGATCGGTGTCAATCCTTTTTCCGGCCAGGGAGGCAGACAGGAAGGAAGCCAGCTCGGCCGTGCTTTCCGCGTAAGTCGTTCCCTGGCTGTTGTAGTGGGTCGCCGTTGTCACCCGGTAGACGCCGTCTTCCCGCTGTTGGCAGGCATAGGCGTATTCCGTGACGAGGGAATTGGCGGGAGTGGGGTCTTCGGCCAGCTTGAGCGTGGTTTTGACAATATTGCCAAACGAGTCATAGTCATAGAGCACCGGAGCCATCCCGTCCATTTGCTGCTGTAAAAGCCTGTTGTTCAGGTCAAAAATGCGCCGGTCATGGATAAGGCCGCCGTTGGCATTCGCCCGGGAGATGCGCACTACGTTGTCCCTTCCGTCCGTGACGGTTTGTTCCATCACCACCGGCTCTCCCTTCGCTACGGGAATAAGCGTAGAACGGGCAATGCCTTCTGTAGAGTACTCCGTGCGGTAAAGAAGATGCCTCTGTCCCGTGCCGCTCTGTTTCAACACAGTTCCGTCCGCATGGCGGATGGTGACGAGCGTCGCGCCTGTCGGCGTCGTGACGGTTTCCGTCAGACCGTCCGCACTGTAGGCGTATGTATTGGTCCTCCCCAGTACGTCTGTTTCCTGTGCCAGCTGCCCCAGCAGATCGTAAGCCTTGCTCTCCGTCGTGGTCATGGGTCCAACGTCCCGGCGCGTTTGAAGGATTCTGCCGAAGGCGTCCCGAGTGTAGCTGACGATGGTTTCAGGAGTGGTTTCCGTAGCCGAACGAATGGTTTCCACAAGCTGGCGGGCCGTGTTGTAGGAGTAGGTGGTCACGATGCCGTCTTCATCCTTTTCCCACAGGGGGCCGCAGCACATCATCTCCCGTTCCGTTACCCTGCCGTTGCCCCGCGTGCGCTTGATCCACCGGTTTTCCTTGTCGTATTCATAGTCCGCCGTGTCCGTCAACGCCCAGGTTCCGTCCGTCAGCAGCACATATTTTTCTATGTGCGTGTTGTTGCCCTGCGTGGAGACGTACGTGATTTTTCGCGTGCTGTGCCCCGGCACGGCCTGCCCCGCTATCTGCGTTTCCCTGGTTTCCTTGTAAAGGGCGCCGTACTGGCTGGACGCCTCATAGCGGCAGGCCGTCTGCACGCCGTTGACGGCCTGTTTCATCTTCAACCGTCCCCGGGCGTATTCATTGGGCGCCGTGGGCAGCCACGTTTCCGTCACTTCCAGCTGTTCTCCCTCCGCACCCAACGCCGTGGTGCGTTTTTCCACACGGCGCACATGGTTGGCTTCAGAGTAGGTGTAGTGCGTGTCCGTCAGCCGGGCAGCATTGATGGTGAGCACCACGTACTGGTGCACGATATCCGGATCGGCATGGTCGGAGTAGCGATAGTAGGTGTAGGTTCCCTTCCTTCCTCCGCCTGACCAAGGTTCCATCCGGACAGTTTCACGCCCGAAGGCGTCGTAGGACCAGGTCTTCACGCTCCCGTCGGGAGCCGTTTCCCGGACCAGTTTGCCCATGGCGTTGTAAGCATAAGTCGTTTCACGGGCATAGTCGGTTCCATAGGCCTCAATACGGCTGGTGCACAGGTTGCCGCTGCGGCCCTGTTCATAGGTTTCACACATCCGGGAAATAGGCGTGCCGTTTTCCCCGCGCTGCACAGTAGTGATGAGCTTCCAGAGACCGAAGGAGACCGCCTGCTTTTCCCTGATGGTGTAGATGGCGTCTTCCCCTTCCCCCTGGGACATGCACCACGCCCCTCCCGTTCCCTGCCAGTAGCACGTGACGTAAGGCGCACGCCCTTCCGTTTGTTCCGTAACGGTGAGCTTGTTGGTTTCCGCATCGCCGGCAATGGTGAAGGTTTTAAACGGCGTCCCCGTGACGGAGTAAAGACCGGTGGCGGCGTCCTTGGCCCTCACCTGCTCGGGCAGATAGAAGGCGATCATGTAGCCCGTATCCACCACATTTTCAATGTTGACGAGACCATCCCACAGGTTCCAGACCTGGCGGATGCCGTCGTCAGCGCCCCGGACAACGTCCAGATACTTGGAAAAATCCTGCGCCGTCCAGGAAGAACCCAGTTTGGTCTGGTAGCCGGAGGCCGCCCCCAGGGCGGAAACGGAAGGACCGCCGTACATGACCGTATTGCCCCTGCCGTTGCTGACCCTCATTTCCGCCGCATAGGCGGAAGCGGCGCGGCCGGATACCCCGGCATATGCCATGGAAACGGAACCTGTCCTTTTTTGAGAACCGCCGATGGAGCCCGCACTGGCTGCGCCGGCATAGCAATAATAGTTGGCATTGGTGCCGCCGTTCTGGATCTGGAAGGCCATGTTAGCCCCCAGCGCACCTCCGGGAGGAGGCAGAACGCGGCTGGCCATTGGATGCAAATATTGCAGGGCGCCGGGTGCCCACAACTTGGATGAGAAGTTGTAAGCCACGATTTCCAGCATGCCGTACGGCACACCCTCCATGCCGCGGAAGGAGCCGAAGTTGGTGCGCCAGACCATGCTGGTTTTCCGCGTCTGGGTAGTCACCCGCCTGCCTGCGGAGGAGAACTTTCCATCCACGGAGGCGGATGAAGCCAGGCTGCGCGCCGTGGGCGGACTGCCGGAGCCGCCCCGGTTGTCCGCACAACCGTCCGAGGAAGAGGAATCTTCAGGATCGGGGTCTTCCTCATCTCCGCCGTTGTCATCGTCCGGGCACGGGTTGCTGGAACTGCTGTTGGGGGAACTGCTGCTGCCACCGCTGCTCGTTCCTCCACAGGGATCTTCTTCGCCCTCGTCGTCATTGTCCACAGGGTCCGTTTCCGTCTCCGGAGGCACGTAGGAAGAAGAGGAGCCCGTCTGCTGGTCGGTGATTTCCACCTTCAGGGCGAAGGTGAATTTGGCAATGTTGTAGTCGGGATTGGGAATAGAGATGTTGCTGTAATCCACGTGGGCCTGGTGCGTACCCGGTTCAATACTGAAGGAGATGTCCTGCGGTTCGTAGGTGCCGCCGCCGTATTCGCCGCGCGGACCGATGTCCAACTTTTCTTCTCCGTCCACCGTCAGCTTCGCCAAATCGTCGGCTCCCATGGTTACCTTGCACTCGGCCGTTTCATTCGGTCGCAGTTCCCGGACCTCAAAGGACCAGTCCCAGCTTTTTTCAAAAGCGTCCGTTGGCGCTTTTTCGTCAATCGTGGTGGGCGCGCTGTTGGAACTGCGCATTCCCGTCAGGGAATTAATATCGTCGTTGAATGATTCTTTCATAGTGATAATCGGGTTAATCGTTGGTTATTTTAAAATATTTTGCTCTATTCAGGAAATATCTGAAGTAAATTTCCTTATTTAACGTTTCCCTTTTATCAACTAAATTTCCATGAAGCAATCCCTTAGAAGTTTTTATTTGTCATACATTATTTTATTCTTGAAATATGGATGGGACATCCATCTTGCATTTTCAGCCGGAACAAAAAAATGGCAGCTTCTGCGCCAATTCCATCCGTTGCCGTACCATGGTCGTCTTTTCTCTTTTTCCGGAATATTAGCCACCGGAGACTATCCATTCCTACTTGATGGATTTTTTGGCAAAAAGAGGTTTACGGTAGCCCCAAGGCAAATCACCTATCAAATTTCCGTTGACAATCAACGGAGTCCGAACGAACCGGCATGAACCATCCCTTCCTGTGCTCTGGAAAAGGCTGCCAGGTCAAACGGACAGGCCACTCCGGCATGACTGCCGCTTTTTATACGTTCAGCCTCTTTTCCAATTCTTTCAGCAAATGGAAACAACCGTCTTCCAGAAGCTCTACTACGTGCTCAAAACCTTCCTGCCCTCCATAGTAGGGATCCGGCACTTCCTCATCCAGAAAACGGGTGGTGAAAAAGCACATCGGCACGATCTTGCCTTCCCATTGCCCGTTTTTATCCAGCTGCTTCAATGCCCGCAGGTTTTCCCGGTCCATGCCCACAATCAGGTCGAATTGCTCCAGATCATCTTTCCTCACGGGCCGAGATTTGATACCCGGATCAGCGTATCCGTATTTTTCCAGGGCCGCAAGCATCCTGGCATCCGGAGGACAGCCGCGATGATAGCCGATCATGCCGGCGGAATCGCTTTCAATCAGGCTTTCCAAACCTTGTTCCTTCACCATCTTCTTAAAAATGATTTCCGCCGCGGGAGAACGGCAGATATTGCCCAGGCAGACAAACAGGACTCGGTAGGGTTCGGAAGCATTCATGAGGGACAATTCTTTTTTTCAGGATAGGCAAGACGTTTCCCCGGATCAAGAGGGAAGAGTTTCCTGTACGGAAAACAGATACACGCCGGGACAACGCAGGGAGCAAAGCGCAGAACGCCGCCGTGCCGTCCCAAAATAAGATTCCCCTGTGTTTCGGCTTGCGTCAGAGGGTGTCTGGCTGTAGATTATCGCATGGCAGATTTCCCTCTTGGATTAAGTTTTGATGACGTGCTCCTGCTGCCCCGCCTGAGCGCGATTCTTCCCGGTGATGCGGACATCAGTTCCCAGCTTGTTCCCGGTTTTGACATGAAAATTCCCGTGCTGTCCGCAGCCATGGATACCGTTTCCGAATCGGAACTGGCGATCGCCCTGGCACGGGAAGGCGGCCTGGCCGTCATTCACCGCAATAATCCCATCGACATCCAGGCGGCCATGGTTTCCCGCGTGAAGCGTTTTGAAAACGCGGTCATCCCGAACCCCGTCACGGTGAACAAGGACATGACGCTGGAAGAAGTCCATCAGATCATGATGGACCAGGGTTACTCCGGCTTCCCCGTGGTGGACGCCAACCGCAGGCTGGAAGGCATCGTCACCGGACGCGACATGCGCGGCGTGGACGATTACCAGAACATCCGGGTCAAGGACGTAATGACCCCCCTTTCCCGCCTGATTACGGCGGCTCCCACCACCACCATTGAGGAAGCGCGCCACATTCTTTACACCCACCGCATTGAAAAGCTTCCCCTGGTGGATGAAAACGGCGTGCTGGCCGGCCTCATCACGGAAACGGACATCCAGAAGCGCGCCATGTTTGCAGACGCTTCCAAGGACGAGCACGGCCACCTGCGCTGCGGCGCCGCCGTGGGCGTGGGCCCTGATTACCTGGACCGCGCCAAGGCGCTGGTTTCCGCCGGAGCGGACGCCCTGTTCATTGACGCTGCCACCGGCCACACCACCCGCGTCATGGACGTGGTTTCCAACCTCCGCAAGCTGACGGACCGCCCCATCGTGGCCGGCAACGTGGTGACGGCGGAAGGAGCCTCCGACCTCATCAAGGCGGGCGTGCAGGCCATCAAGGTGGGCGTGGGCCCCGGCTCCATCTGCACCACCCGCGTCATTTCCGGCGTGGGGATGCCCCAGTTCACTGCCATTCAGGAGGTAGCCTCCGTAGCGCGTCCCGCGGGCGTCACCGTCATTGCAGACGGCGGCATCCGCTATTCCGGGGACATCGTGAAAGCCCTGGCCGCCGGCGCTGACCTGGTGATGCTGGGCGGCCTGCTGGCCGGCACGGAAGAAAGCCCCGGCAAGGTGGTCCACTATCAGGGCCGTCACTTCAAGCAGTACCGCGGCATGGGTTCCCTGGGCGCGATGCGCCGCGGCTCCGGCGACCGCTACGGGCAGAACAGTTCCGGCAAGCTCGTTGCGGAAGGCGTGGAAGCGCGCGTTCCATACAAGGGCATGCTGGCGGACGTGGTTTTCCAGCTCATGGGCGGCCTGCGTTCCGGCATGGGCTACCTGGGCGCACACAGCCTGACGGAACTCCGGGACAAGGCCCGGTTCGTCCAAATCACCTCCGGCGGCCTGAAGGAAAGCCATCCCCACGACATCACCATCACGGAAGAACCCATCAACTATTCCTGTTAAACCCTCTCTCACATGGACGACAAGCACCTCGTAGCCGTCATTGACTTCGGCTCCCAATACACCCAGCTCATTGTGCGCCGCGTGCGCGAACTGGGCTACATGGCCAAACTGTACGCGCTGGAAGACCTGGACCAGATTCACGAACCCGGCGCCGTCATCCTTTCCGGAGGTCCCAAAAGCACCACGGACGCAGACGCCCCGGATATTGACTTTGAATGGCTCAAAAGCCTGAACGTCCCCGTCCTGGGCGTGTGCTACGGCATGCAATTGCTGAACATCAAGCACGGCGGTTCCGTCAAGGCCAGCAACAAGCGGGAATACGGCCCCGCCGCCCTGCTTCCGGAAGCCTGCACGGGCCTGTACCAGGACATGTCCCCCTCCTCCCAGGTATGGATGAGCCATTCGGATACGGTGGACCACCTGGCGGAAGGCTGCCGGGTGATCGCCCGCAACGCAGAAGGCGTCCCCGTCTCCCTCCAGTGGGGAGAAGCAACTTTCGGCATCCAGTTCCATCCGGAAGTGACCCATTCCCATGAAGGGCGCACCATCCTGCGCAACTTCCTCTCCTGCGCCGCCAACCTCAAGAAATTCGATATCGGCGACTTCAAGAGGCAGCTCATCCGGGAAATCCGGGAACGCGTGGGCAGCAAGCAGGTGGTCTGCGGCGTCTCCGGCGGCGTGGACAGCACCGTGCTGGCCGTCCTGCTGCATGAGGCAGGCGTGAACATGCGCGCCATTTTCGTGGACAACGGTCTGCTTCGCAAGAATGAGGCCGATGAGGTACGCGCCAATTTCGCCCGCATGAACGTGGAAATTGAAACGGTGGACGCTTCCGAACGCTTCCTGACGGCCCTGGCCGGGGAAGGCGACCCGGAAAAGAAGCGCCGCATCATCGGCGGCCTGTTCATCGACGTATTCTGGGACGCTGTGGGAGACGCGGAAATGCTCGCCCAGGGCACCCTTTATCCGGACGTGATTGAAAGCGCCTCCAACGCCAAGTCCAAGGCCTCCGTCATCAAGACACACCACAACCGCGTGGAGCGCGTGCTGGAACTCCAGGCGCAGGGGAAGGTGCTGGAACCCCTGGCGGAATTGTTCAAGGACGAGGTGCGCGAACTGGGCGCCTCCATGGGCATCCCGCACGACATCCTGTGGCGCCACCCCTTCCCCGGCCCCGGCCTGGCTGTGCGCTGTCCCGGCGTAGTCACCAGGGACCGCCTGGACATCATCCGGGAGTGTGACGCCATCTTCATCGGCAACCTGAAGAAATACGGCTGGTATGAAAAGGTCTGGCAGGCCTACGCCGGCCTCATCCCGGTGAAAACGGTGGGCGTGAAGGGAGATGAACGTTCCTATGAATGGGCCACCAACCTGCGTGCCATCGTGTCGGAAGACGCCATGACGGCGGACTGGGTAGAACTGCCCCCGGCCCTGCTGCGTGAAACCAGCAACCGCATCCTCAATGAAGTGAAGGGCATCAACCGCGTCCTTTACGATATTTCCACCAAGCCCCCGGCCTCCATTGAGTGGGAGTAATACTATACCGCCCCTAAAAGGGAGGCTGTAAAGTCCCATGAATACAGGTCTTTCGATCTCTATTGCATGGCGAGAGGATAAACCCAGCGATGTTAAAGTTTAGTTTATCCTTAACCTTTTGTTTGCCACAAAGCGCAGGCACCGTTCCTTGCCAATGGCAAGGGGCGGTGCACCGCTGCTCCCTGCTGGTAATTTGCAGAATAGCATCGTATATCACTTCCTGCGATGGATGAGTAAAAAAGGTATTTATAATAACAAGAAGGCAATATCGTATGATTGAAATTGAATCTAACAAGCAGGCTTGGGGTAAAATATCAGAAGAGCATTATCATCACTTTAAAGCTTTACTAAGTGATGATGATCTTCACTTGAACTATTATATACAGGAAGAACTGGGTGACATATCAGGCAAGGAAATAATCCATTTACAGTGTAATACCGGTGCAGATACATTGATACTTGCCAAAACAGCTAAAAGCGTGGTCGGGGTAGATTTAGTTCCTGACAACATATTTTTTGCAAATAAACTTGCCGGCGATCTTAATTTTAAAAACGTAAAATTCATTGAAGCCGACATCATGACTTTATCAAAAGTTCATGGTGAAAAATACGATATTGTCTTTACCTCGGAGGGAGTATTGGGATGGCTTCCCGATTTGAATGTATGGGCGAATACCATTCGCAGCCTTTTAAAGGATAACGGCTATTTGTATGTATTTGATTCACACCCATTTTTTCTTTCCTTTGATGAGAGCAAACTGGACAAGGAAGTTTTCGAGATTAAATACCCCTATTTCAGTAAAATTCCCTCTGTGGATAGTTCCATCGGCGGATACGCCTGTGAACCGAAAGATGGCGTAAAATCCTATTTCTGGATGCATACGGTTTCGGATATTATTAATTCATTGACGAGGGCCGGTCTGCACATTGAATATTTTAATGAACATGCTGAAAACTTTTATGATTCTGGAAATATGCAGGCTTCTTCTTCAAAGAAAGGGCTATATGCGTATAGCTGCAACAGGGACAAGTATCCCATGTCATTTAGCTTGAAAGCATCTGCATACCCTGCAAAATGAGCATTCATTCACGATCGCTCGGCAGAATGGCTGCCACAGTCCATAATCAACAACAAAGGGAAAAAGACAATGACTGAACTGGAAAAATGCATGGCGGGCGAATGGTATGACTGCCATGACCCGGTATTTCTGGAATTCAAGAGCAAGACCCACCGGCTCCTGATGAAGTACAATTCCCTGCCTTACGACCATAAGGAGGAAAAGCGCCAGGTGTTGAAGGAAATGCTGGGCAGCATCGGCGCCAAAGTATCCATCGGTCATTCCTTCACCTGCGACTACGGGCGCAACATCCACATCGGGAACAACGTCACCGTCAATACGGGCTGCACGTTCGTGGACTGCAACAGGATCACCATCGGCAGCAATGTGCTCATCGCTCCCAATGTGCAGATTTACACCGCTACGCACCCCATTGAGCTGAATGAGCGCCTCACTCCCGTGGAAACGGCGGAGGGCATGGAATACATTCGCCATACCTTCGCCCTTCCGGTGACGATAGAAGACGGCTGCTGGATTGGCGGCGGCGTCATCATCCTGCCGGGAATCACGATCGGAAAAGGCAGCGTCATCGGCGCCGGAAGCGTGGTCACCAAAAACATTCCCCCCGACAGCCTGGCGGCGGGGAACCCCTGCAGGGTTATCCGTAAAATCAACGGGAATCGCGAACAATGATTAAACTGATCGCTTTTGACCTGGACGGGACGATAGGGGAGACGGTCCCCATGTGCATCCGGGCGTTTGAAAAAGCAGTTTCCCCCTACGCGGGCCGTACGCTGAGCGAACGGGAAATTACGCAGACCTTCGGCCTGAATGAAGTAGGAATGATTAAAATGGTCGCCGGGGAAAAATGGCAGGAAGCCCTTCATGATTTTTACCCGGTTTATGAAAAGATGCATGAGGAATGCCCGGAACCGTATGAAGGCATTCGCGAATTGATCAACACCTTGAAAAAGGAGGGAATATTGGTTGCCCTGATTACCGGAAAAGGAGAAAAGAGCTGCCGCATCACGCTTGAACAATTCGGCATGCAGGATCTGTTCTGCTCTGTCAAGACCGGTGCGGAAGACAGGCCGAACAAGGCGGAAGCCATTGGGGAACTGCTGCATGACTGCCACCTGGCAAAGGATGAATTTTATTACGTCGGGGATGCGGTATCGGATGTAACCGCCTGCAGGAAAGCGGGCGTGACCTGCCTGTCCGCCGCCTGGGGAACTACCGCGGACATCCGCGGCCTGGAAGAAGCCAACCCTTCAAAAGTATTTTTCAGCATCAGGGACCTGTCGCATTTCCTGCTCCGGACGCGGGAAAACACATAACCTGTTCCGTTTTTTTATTTGCCTTAATCAATCGCGCCCTGCAATCCTGCCGCCATGGACACCGGTTCCATCATCCTCACTTCCTTCCTCTCCACCATTCCCGTTTATCTTTTCTTCGCCACGGGTTTCTATCTGCGCCACAAGCAGGTCATCCAGGCGGACCATGACGCGCCCATCATGCGCATCGCGATGGATGTGGCCTATCCCTGCCTCGTCTTCCACAGCATCATGAAGTACATGGTGCTCTCCGGGAATGAAACGCTCAGCAGCGTTTCCTTTTCCCTCCAGGCTATTGCAGCCGGAGCGCTGGAACTTCTGCTGGGCATCGCGTCCGCATGGCTGGTCGCCAAAATGTTGCGCATGCGCATCGGCACGGGCCTGCGCACCTTCACCCTGACGGCGGGGGTGCAGAACTACGCCTTTTTCGTCATTCCCATTATCCAGATGCTGTTCACGGCCAGCAATGACCCCACGCTGGGCGTCCTTTTCGTCCACAACGTGGGGTGTGAACTGGTCGTATGGAGCATCGGCGTCATCATCATCGCAGGCGGTCCGGGCAACCTGAACATGGGCGTCTTCTTCCGCGGCCCCCTGCTGGCGGTCATCGTGGGCCTGGCGCTCGCCTGGTCCGGCCTGGGAACCTATGTAGCCCAGCCGCCTCTCATGAAAACCTTTGAAATGATCGGCAACTGCGCCACGCCCCTGTGCCTGATCCTGTTCGGCTGTTCCATGAGAGACCTGTGGCACAACATGAAGTGGGAGCCCAAACCCATCATCTGCGGGCTGCTGACGCGCTTGGGACTGGCTCCGGCGCTGCTGCTCCTGATGGCCTATTTCCTGCCGGTGGACGACTATATCAAGCGCGTCATCATCATCCAGGCGGCGATTCCCTCCGCCGTCATCCCGGTCATTCTGGCCAAACGCTTCGGCGGCCATCCCGACCTGGGCACCCAAATCCTGCTGACCACTACCGTGGCTTCCTTCCTTACGCTGCCCTGCTGGCTGGCTCTGGGTTCCTCACTGGTCGTGCCGTTGTATTAAAGGCGGCGCGGCAGCGTCATCGCCCGGCTGGGACACGGGGCAGTCAAACGGGCCAGCTCCGTGCTTCCGGAACCTTTCCCGTTCATGGATGCGGTTCCCTTGTTGGATACTCCATCAGCAGAACCATTCCAGTCCTGGAACGCCTTTATTCTTTCTGGGCCCCACCACATTTCCATGCTGAAGCTTTCCCACCTTTGTGTTGACTCCCCCGGCGGATGTGTATTGAATGGGCTCCATGAAGTTTCCTGCTCCCCTTTGCACTGCCGCCGTACTGCCGGTCCTGTTTTCCTGTGCGGAGCAGGTTTCCCGGATTGAACATGTGCGGGAGGTTCCCTTGAAAACCACGGTGGTTCCTGCAGAAGATGTAGGCATGCACCGCTCCCAGGCTACTTACCTGCTGCATGGCGCCGTCTCCCAGCAACAGCGCCTCCAGCGTCTGGGCCAATACTACTTCGTCACCTGGAATGATGCGAACCCGGAACAGGCGGCCACCCTGGTCATGATGTACCGCCAGGGAAAAACAGGTTCAGCCGTCCTGACGAAATCCATTTCCTACCCTGCCGGGAGAAAGGGAGGCACGCAAAATTCCGTTTTTGAATTCATCGGGGATGAAGCCAAAACAAAAGGGGAGATTCTCGCATGGAAGCTCGTCCTGAAGGACAACCACGGCAAAACAATCTCCGAACGCCATTCCTACCTGTGGGGAGACGACCATTGACCCTCCGGCAAAAACGCCGAAGGGCCAATGAAAAGTAACCGGATATAAAGGATTGGAACTACGGCTTCCGGGTACAATCACCCAAGGCGTACCCCCTGGTCCTTAATCACTAGGAATGTCTTCCGCCAACACCGGAAGACTTACGCTTCCTGCCGTTTGGCACGGCGCTTGCGGACGGCGGCGGCAAGGTTTTCCAGCACTTCCACCGTGGTGTCCCAGCCGATGCACTGGTCCGTGATGCTCTTGCCGTACACCAGGTCGGAACTCAGCGGCTGGGCCCCTTCCACGATGTTGCTCTCAATCATCACGGCCACCACCTGGTCGGAACCGTCGGAAATCTGTTCCGCGATGCTGGCGGCCACCGCCGGCTGTTTGCGGTAATCCTTGCAGCTGTTGCCGTGGGAGCAGTCCACCATAATGCGGTTGTTGATGCCGGCCTTCTGCAAGGCTTCCGCTGCTTCCTTCACATGTTGGTCATCGAAATTCGGGCCCAGGGAGGAACCGCGCAGAATCAGGTGGCAGGATTTGTTGCCCGTGGTGGAAACGATGGCGGAAACACCCTGCTTGGTCACGGAAAGGAAGCAGTGCGGGCAGGAGGAGGAAATGATGGCGTCCACGGCAATCTGGAGGCTGCCGCTGGTGCCATTCTTGAATCCCACGGGCATGGAAAGCCCGGAGGCCAGTTCACGGTGCACCTGGCTTTCCGTGGTGCGCGCGCCAATGGCTCCCCACGTAATCAGGTCCGCGATATATTGCGGGGTGATGGTGTCCAGGAACTCCGTGGCGGCGGGAATCCCCATGTCACCCAGGCGCAGCAACAGCCCGCGGGCCATGTGGAGGCCGCGGTTGATGTCAAAGGTATGGTTCATGAACGGGTCATTGATGAGGCCCTTCCAGCCCACCGTGGTGCGGGGTTTTTCAAAATACACGCGCATGATGATCACCAGATCCTTCTCAAAGCGCGCCATCTGCTCCTTCAGGCGGGAGGCATAGTCCACTGCGGCCTGGGGATCATGGATGGAGCACGGCCCCACCACCACCAGCAGGCGGTCGTCGTGGCCGGAAATGATGTTCTCCGCATTCTTGCGGGTCGTAGCCACCATTTTAGCGATTTCCGTGGTCGCCGGATAATCCTTGATCAGGATGGCGGGGGAAATCAGGGGCTCGATGTCTTGAATGCGTACGTCGTCTGTTTTGAACCAGTTCATGTCTGGGACTTATTGAGGGGTTTTTGAGAGTGGTTGAAAAGAAAAAAATACGGTTTGGAGGCAATATGCCTGAATATATCGCGGGGCCTCGCGGCCATAAGCCGGAAGCCCCGCAAAATAAATCGGTCCCGCCTCTCAACAGGCGGTCCCGGAATGCGTTACCAGGAAGTCACGTTGTCTTCCGTCATTTCCGGATTGTTGATGTGGCCATCCTCCGTGCTGCCCTGCTTGTCCTTGCCGACGCTGTAAACGGCCACGTTCTTGGTCACCATGCGGGAACCGACCTGGACGCGGGGGGTGCGGTCGTCGGGATTGGCATTCAAAATGATGTGGTAGGGGGATTCCCACGGGTCCATCAGGCCCACGCGGCCGCGGCTTTCAAAGAACAGGCCGGGAGAACCTTCCACATCCGTGGTCGTGGTGTTGAAATAGGCCGTTTTCTTGGGATTCAGCTTCCTGTCTTCATCCCCGCGGTCCATGTAGTTGGTCAGGATGCTCATGATGCGGCTGTCGTCATCCACGGCGGTCGTCATGTAATACTGTCCGTCCTTGCGGGCCTGCTTGGCCATTTCCCGTCCGCTCCAGGCTACGGGAACGCGGCCGTTGTCCAGCATGTAGTTCTCAACGGCTGTCTGCAAACCGTTGCAATCGCTCCGCGCCGTGGTAACCCGTGATTTTTCCATCACGCCGTTCACCACCGTCATGGCAATGCCGGCCAGCGTCAGGATAATGGCGATCACCACAAGCAATTCAATCAACGTGAATCCCTTGGATTTACGGTTCAAAAAAGGTGCCTTCATACTTTGCCAAGAGTAGCGCAATTACGGTTCAGGGCAAGCGGAAAACAACCGGAACCGCCAATTTCAAAGCGTGTTTCCGGAGCGGCAAACATGCGGCGCATGGCCCCGGCATGCAAACGCCCCGGCTGTCGGAAGACGGCCGGGGCGTTTAAAAAGAACATTCTTTTAATTAGCGGGAGCGGGAGCTTCCGGAGAGACAGGAGCGGGAGCTTCCGGCACAGCGGGAGCCGGAGCCTGTGAAGAAGCGGCTTCCGCCTCAGCGGCGCGCCTGCGCAGCTCCTCCTGCTGGAGTTCTTCCGGCGTCTTGGCGGGAACGGAGGCTTCCTGCTTGGCGGCGGCCTTCATCATTTCCGGGCTCAGCAGGCTTTCCGAGCTCTTGACGTGCTGGCGGTTGATCAGCATGCCCAGCACCAGGCAAAGAATCATGAAGGCGGAGCCGAAGTACACCGTAGCTTTTTTCAGCACATCCGTAGTCCGCGCGCCGAAGGCCTGGTCCGTGATGGCGGCGCCGAAAGCGGCTCCCAGCCCTTCCTGCTTGGGTCTCTGCATAAGCACCACGCCCAGGAGGAGAAGTGACACAATCACCAGAACGGCAAAGAGTAACTGAATGCTGATATTAAGTGAATTTGCTAAAAAAAGGTTCATGAACGCGGGGAGTATGTGTGAATTCAGATGGTTTGTAAAGTCTAGGAAATGATTTCGTTATGCTCGTTGCAAACGATTTTCTTGGGAACGATGGGCTTGTCCGACAGGGCAAAGCTCATGATAACCACCCGTTCGCCCGTCTTGATCAAATGGGCCGCGCCGCCGTTCATGATGATGTTCCCCGTACCGGCAGGCCCCTGCAGGGCATACGTTTCCAGACGGTTTCCGGACGTGACGGACGCCACGAGGACCTTTTCTCCGGGCCACAGGTCCACAGCGGCCATCAAATCGGCAGGAATTTCAATACTGCCTTCATATTGAACATCGCCACGGGTAATCATGGCGCGATGGATTTTTGATTTTAACTGCTCAACCAACATGACGTCCGAACAACAAACCCCCGATCGCTCTTTCGGTCAAGCCGTCATCCTCCATTTTACGGTTTTCTGTGTCTTACTTATCCCGTCTCAACACCTCAGCGGCCTGGGCGGCGTCCCGGGCAAGCTGGCTTTTCAGTTCTTCCAGGGAGGGGAATTTGGTTTCCGCCCTCAGGAACCGGACCGGCACCACTTCCATTTCCTGTCCGTAAATGTCCCCCGGCTGGCCGAACAAATGCGTTTCCAGCAACAGTTCCCCCGCATCCCCCTCCACCGTGGGACGCACCCCCAGGTTGGCGACGCCCCCATATTCCGCCCCGTTCACCCGGGCGCGTACGGCGTAAACGCCATGAGGAGGCTGCAACCCGCAGCCGGGCTTCATATTGGCCGTGGGGTAGTCCAGCAGGCGTCCCAATTGGCGTCCATGAATCACCGGGCCCCTCCAGCGGTAGGGACGGCCCAGCATGCCGGCCGCCTGTAAAAAATCCGCCGCACGCACGGCTTCGCGAATCCGGGTGCTGCTCACGCGCTCCCCGTCCCGCAGGATGGGCGGAACGGCCGTCACCCGGAACCCGTAGCGGCCGGACAAAAGGCGCAGGGTTTCCACATCGCCCGCGCGGCCTCGGCCAAAGTGCCAGTCTTCCCCCACGGCAATCTCCGCCACGCGGCAGGAAGCGCAGAGCTCCCTGATGAATTCCTCCGGGCTCATGGAAGCCAGCCGGGAGGAAAATTCCAGCGTCAGCACCATCTTCACCCCCAGCTCTTCCATCAGGGCGAACTTTTCCGCATCCACCGCCATAATGGCAGGCGGCACGCTTTCCGGGCGGACACGGGCCAGCGGATGAGTGCGGAACGTCAGCACGGCGGCAATGCCTCCGTCACGGGCCGCGCCTTCCACCGCTGCGGCAATCACTCCGGCATGCCCCAGGTGCAGCCCGTCAAACATCCCCATGGCCCAGTGCACGGGGGAAGAAACACCCTTCAGTTCCTTGAACTCCCGGTAAATGACCATGCTGCTACCTGGCAATCAGAATGTCCGCCAGCTCCTCCAGGGAAAGCATGGCCCGGAACAGCTCCTCCCTGGGGGCGGTTTTCAGGGTATCCACCGTAACGGCGCGCTCCAGCGTAAAAGAGCCGGACCTGGTGCGCCGGAGGGCGCTCAAATGCGCTCCGCAGCCCAGCGCCTTCCCGATGTCATACGCATAGGAACGCACGTAAAAACCCTTGGAGCATTGAACGGTAAAGTCCACTTCCGGAACGGCCACGCGGGAAATTTGATGGCCGAACACCTCCACGGGCCGCGGCTCCCGCACAATTTCCTGACCCTTGCGGGCCAGCTTGTACAGCGGGACGCCGTCCTTTTTAATGGCGGAAACCATCGGGGGAATCTGCTCAAAAGCGCCGTCAAACCGGTCAAACGCCTCGCGCACGGCCTGTTCCGTCACGCCGTCCACGGAATACTCCGCCACCACTTCCCCCATGGCGTCCTGGGAAGAGGTCTCCACTCCCAGCGTCAGGGTTCCGGCGTATTCCTTGTGTTCGCACATCAGCTTGTCCTGAAGCTTGGTTGCCTTTCCCACCACCAGCATCAGCAGCCCCGTAGCCATGGGGTCCAGCGTGCCGCAGTGGCCGATCTTCTTAATCCCCAGGGAGCGGCGCGCAATCGCCACCACGTCGTGGGAGGTCATGTCCTGCGCCTTGTCAATCAACAGGACGCCCGAGGGAGCTTGCATGGAATCTGAAGCGTTCATGAAATCTGCTGTTGGAGCACGCGTTCCACTTCCTCCTGCATGGCCTTCAGGATGGTGAGGCGCACTTCTTCAATGGGTCCCCTGATGCGCACTCCGGCGGCCATGGCATGTCCGCCGCCTCCAAAACGGGAGGCAAGCTCCGCCACGGATATTTCAGGGGTCTTGGACCTCAGGGAAATGCGGATGCGGGGATCGTCCGCCGCCTCCTCCAGATAAGCGGCCAGCCAGACCCCCTGCACAGAACGCAAAAGGTCGATCAGGCCTTCCGTGTCCTCCGGACGGCTGCCGATCCGTGCCTTCGCCTCATTCGTCAGGCAGAACGTGCAAATCCTGCCGTCCGGCGTCAGCCTCATGCCGTTCAGCGCCTCGCGCATCAGCTGCATCTTCACCCAGGGCTTTTCCTGGTAAAGCTGGCGGTTGATGTCCTGGACGTCAACGCCCATCCGGATCAAATCCGCGGCCAGCTCCATCACGGCCGCCGTCGTCATCTGGTACTGGAAGGAACCCGTATCCGTGCTGACGGCCACGTATAGGGCGTCACGCATCACCGGGGTAATGGGAACGCCCAGATACTTGAAAAAATAATACAGCACCGCACCCGTGGCGCACTCGTCCGGCAGAACGCATTGCACGTCCCCGAACAATTCATTAGTCTGGTGGTGGTCGATGTTCGCCCACACCTTCACTCCCGCCAGGGCCTTCAGACTGCGTTCGCCCAGCCTCTTGAACGCGCCGTTGTCCACGGAAACGGCCACTTCCACGTCCACCGGCTCATCGGGCGTGGGGATGATATTTTCCACGCCCGGCATAAAGGCCAGATTGGAAGGCACGCCGTCCTCGTTCATCATCACCACCTTCTTGCCCATCTGCTTCAGGGCTTCCCCCAGCGCCAGCGTGGAACCGATGGCGTCACCGTCCGGATGCACGTGCGCAATTACCGCAAAGCTGTCATGTCTGCGGAACAGGTCCGCCAAAGGCGCAAATTCGGGACAATGTTTCCAATCTTCCATATGTTCTGCCGCATTTTTATAGAAAAAGCCGCACTTGGACAATCACCAAGTGCGGCTTGAAAAGTCGTACCTAATCCCGGAAGAGGATTACTTCTTGGACTTCATGACCACCGGAGCCACATCCACGGCGGGCTGGTTCAGGTCATTGAACTTGGGAAGGGGGGTCAGGGGGGGAGCACCCTGATCCTGACAGCAGCAGGAAGCCATGATGCTCGCCGCAAAAGCGGCAAGAGCCATAACGGTAATCTTCTTCATATGCGTGGTTAAATGATGGGTGATAAAGGATATGGAAATATCTTGGAGCATAAAAGCATACCATGCGGGCGCCCGTCAATCAAATTTGCTAAAATCTCCCAAGGGGGCGCCTTTCCGCCTGCTTCTCCCCGCAATCGGGCCTTTCTCAAATGGCAAGACGCATAAATCGCTCGCCTGCGGTCCTCAGGAATTATAGTCTCTGCCAAGCCGCTTCCCTTCCATGCCCTTCTCCGTCAGAATACTCCGGCTTTTCGGCACCCTGCTGCTGGGCGTCTGCGCGCTCGGCGTAGCCGGCATTACCTGGGCGTACCTGATAGAACCCAATCTTCTGTTCGTCCGGAAGGTGGACTACCGCGTCCCCCAGTGGAACGGCCGCGGAAAACCCGTTAAAGTCGTCATTGCCGGAGACCTTCACCTGATGCCCACGGCCTTTGATGAAGTGAGGGCGCTGCGCTACGTCCGGAGAATCATGCAGCTTCAGCCGGACTTGATCCTGCTGGTAGGGGATTATGCCCGCGGCGCCAGCAGAAACGCCAGCATGAGCCCCGCCGCGGCCGCCCGGCTGCTGCGGGGGCTGGCAGCGCCCTGCGGCGTCTTCGCCATCCAGGGGAACCATGACTTCACCTTCGACTGGGACAACTGGCGCAAGGAACTGACCCGGGCCGGCATCACGGTGCTGGAAGACCAAAGCGCGCTTGTCACGTTCAAGGACGGCAGGCAGCTCCAGCTATCCGGAATGCTGGACACCTCGCGCAATTCCAAAAAACGGCTCCCCAAGCGCCAGTCCCCGGATATACCCCATTTCCTGCTTTCCCACCGTCCGGAAGCGGATCACATGCTTTCCCATGGGGACGCGGACATCGTCATCAGCGGCCATACCCACGGCGGCCAGATACGCCTTCCCTTCAATCTCCTGTGGTTTGAAGCCAGCCCGGAACACGCCCAGCCCTACACCTACCCCTGGCATATTTCCGGCGGCAACACCTATCTGATTACCAAGGGGCTGGGAACCAGCACGCTCCCCCTCCGCTTCAACTGCCCTCCGGAGATCTATCTGCTGGAACTGCACTGACGCCGGCAGCCCTTTTCATGCCGGACTAGACGGCGGCGGGAAAAGGATTTTTCTTTGTTTCTTGATTTTTCGCGGCCATGGACCAGCATGGAGAATGGTTCCGCTGTTTTCCATGATGACTCCTTCCACCAATACCAAATCCACCCTCAGAAAGAACGCCGTCCTGTTTGGCAACGGTTTGATCCGCACACTGGGAAGCCCAAGCAGCATTGACCTGCTCAAGGAAACCGTCTGCCCTCCCTGCAACGGCGGTGAAGGCTGCAAGCAAGACATCTATTGCCCGTTCAGAGACCAGGGGGACTATCTGCCTTTTCCCCTGATTTACGAGTATTTGATCCTGAAAAAACAAAAACGGCATCCGGAAGCCGACATGGGCAAAGTATCCTCCGATGTGCGTGACCGGCTCAAGAAGAAACTGGAAGAGTTCACCCCGCAGAAATATCCCGGCTCCGTTTTACACCAGCTTGCCGCCCTTCCAATAGACGACTATCTGACCACCAATTACGACACGTTCCTGGTGCAGATCCTGGAATCACAGCATTACAAGACAAGCCAGCGCCGGAATTCGGAAACCAAATACAGCATCCGCCGCCATGTCTGCATGGAGAAGGAACGCCGCTCCCTCCGCATCTGGAACATTCACGGCACCTATAATGAAAAACCCTCCTCCTTCACGATTCAATACGGGTATGAGCACTATTGCGGCTGCATCGGTAAAATTGACAGCTATTTAAAGGGAACCTACACTTACTGGGTCCAAAAACAGAAAAAAGAAATAGCGGGCATCCCGGAAAAGCTGCGCAAGCCGCAGCTTCAACTGGAGGAATCATGGATTGACCTGTTTTTCTTTTCCAACGTTTACATCATGGGGCTGAATCTTTCTTCGGAAGAAATAGACCTGCTGTACATCCTGAACCTCCGGTCACGATGGCTGCGCGATTCAAAAAAGGCGCGCTGCATCCAAAACCGCATCGTTTTCTACGGCCAGCCCGCCAAAGCCATGAAAGCCCTTCTGGAAGAATTTGATGTGGAGGTTTGCTCTTCTTCGCCCACGCCTCCCGGAAAAAACGCGAAAGGTACGGATTACGAGAAGTATTACCGGGCGGTTTTACGTGATATCCAGTACAGAATAAAACAGGCACATTAACCCGCATCCGGCTTCAGGAGCATGTGCCATCCTCCTTCTCAAACTGCTTTTGCAACCTGAGAATTTTATTCCTGGTCATCCGGTAAACAGGCCGGTAAAGGTGCTTTTTCAGGATGGCCGGGAGGGTTCTTCCGGGCAGCGGGCCATGCAGCAGCCCGGCTTCACGCATGGCGCGTTCGTAACGTTCCCCTTCATAGCGCCAATTATACCGCCAGGGCTTGTGCACCCCCTGGTAATGCAGAATGCCCGGTTCCAGCGCCGCTTCCACCGCCTGGCGGGGCGTCACTCCTCGCCAGAACCGTTCCCTGGGGTCGTTCTTCAGGATGCGGCGCGTCAGGCCGTCATGCCAGTTCCAGCGCGGATGCAGCGGCACGGTCAGCTCGCACAGGGCGCCGTTCAGCGCGTCCTGGTCCGGACAGGTCAGCCTGTCCCGGTGGCTGACGGCATAATCCAGCACGGCCCTGACCAGGTTCTTTTCCCGGAAAACGTCCACATTCATCAGCAGCACGCCGGAATTGAAATACCCCGTGCAGGTCAGCGGCATCTCCAGGCGCTCGTTGAAATGGGAGCCGGGCCTGGAAAAATTCTCAAACACCACTCCCACCGCGTTGCCGGACATATCCGTCCGGAACAGCTCCGTCAAATCCCGGCAAACCAGAACGTCAATGTCCAGATACAGGATGTTGCCCCGCTCCTCCTTCAATAACTCCGGGATGAACACGCGGCCCCAGGCGGGCACGGGCCACTGTTCCGTATGGGGAAAGTCGTGCTCCTCCAGAATGCCGGAAACGTCTATGAACTCCAACCGGCACTCAAACGGGGCCGCCAGGCGCTCAACGCTGTTCCGGTTCTCCCCGTCAATGCCGTCGGAAAGGATGTAAATCTTGTAAAAGGTTTCCGGAGCAGCGGTGCTCAGCAGGGAAAAGACGGTAACGCTCAAAGGCAGGATGCCCCGGTTGTCACTGGCCAGGACGACGGCAAATTCATTCTTCTTCATCGGTCGATCGTTCGGGTGGTGTCAGCGGCGCAGCAGCCGGGCGCCCGCTTTGCGCATTCTCTTCCAGTAATAGGAAAAGTCCAAGCCGGATTTTCCGGCCAGCCAGGTTTTCAGCAGTTTTTCTTCCCGGCGGGACAGGCGGGAATCCTCCTCTCCGGGACGGTACAGGTTTTCTTCACGGAGCATTCGGAACACTTTCCGGGTGACCTCTTTCTGGACGGCATGGGGGGCGTACTTGCGGATATTCCGCACGCCCATCACCAGCATTTTCAGAAAAGCCGCCCTGTATTCCTCCAGGATTCCGGCTCGTTTCCACTCTTCCAGCACCAGTTGCGCCACCGTCAGGTAATCCAGCGACTGAAGGGAACTGCCGGACGCAAAGCCGCTGGTGATGGACCCGGCGCGCTTGCGGTAAACGTATGCCGCCCTGCTGACCACACACACCCTTCTGCACCGCGGAAAGGCGGCATAGTGGAAATACAGGTCCTCGCAGGCAACGCCCTCGGGGAACCGGATGCCATGCTCCTCCACAACGGAACGCCGTATCATCATGCCGCCCGCTCCATGGTGTATTTTACCGATGGTTTCCGGCGTACAGGGAATCCATCCCTTTCCGGGGGGCGCGATGTCCTCCGGCAGGAACCGGTCCTCCCTTCCGGGGTCGGACTCATAATAATACCGGAACCCGCACACCAGCTTGTCGGCGTCCAGCGCCTTCGCACGGCTGTACATCTCCTCCAGCAAATCCGTTTCCAGCCAGTCGTCTGAATCCACCAGCACCAGGTATTCTCCCTGCGCATGGCTCATCGCCAGGTTCCGGGTGCGGGAAAGGCCGCCGTTTTCCGGGGCCTGCACCACTTTCACCCGCTGGTCCCGCTCCGCAAACTCCCGCAGGATGGACAGGGACCCGTCCGTGGAAGCGTCGTCCACGCAAACCACTTCCAGCTCCCGGAGCGTCTGTGCGCAGATGCTTTCCAGGCACTGGGCCAGATACGGTTCCACATTGTAAACCGGAACCAGCACGGAAATTTTCACGGGAGCCGTCATGACGCCTGCGGAGTGGCCGCCATTTTTGCAGGTTCAAGCTCTTCCTGCGGGGGCAGGAAGGGCTCCAGCGTGGACCACGCCTGGTCCACCGTAATTTCCTCAATAGAGCCGGGGGAAATCAGGTTGGAAATGCACCGGGCCGTAATGGCGGACTTGCGCGTCCGGTGGCAGAAAATAGCGGTCACCGGGACCCCGGCATAGGCGCACATGTGCGTAGGCCCCGTATCATTGCCCACACAGGCCAGGGAACGGAGCGCCATCTGGGGAATATCCATCAGGGTGGACTTGCCCAGGAAACTGACGGCCAGGGGGGAGCTGGCGGCAATGGCCTCCACCTCCGCAGCCTCCGCCCGGGTGCCGATCACGACGGAGGAAATGCCCCTTTCCGCCAGGCGCCGGGCCAGGGCGCAGAAATTCTCCACGGGCCAGCGCTTGTAGGGATGGCTGGGGGAACAGCCCGGAATCATCATCACGTAGCGTTCCGGAAGCTCGTCAAAATGCAGCCCTTCCCCGTGCATGAAGGAGAGGTCCGTCAGGACGCGTTCCAGGTGGAACGGTTCCTTCACCACCCTGCCAAACCGGAAGCCGCCTTTTTTCAGCAGCCTGCGCCGTTCCCCGGAATTGCAGGCCACCCAGTCCATGTCATGGTCCAGCAGGAAGCGGACGGCGGGATAATAACGCTTCCTGGTGCGGGAAGATTCCTGGAGGTCGTACACCACGTCAAAATTCCCTTTCACGATGGAACGGATGGCCCCCCACGTGGCGCCAAGCTTCCGGTAGGGCAGGCGGTTGTCCACAATGAAATCGTCAAACACCCCGAGCTGTTCCGCCATGGGAACAAACATCCCCATGGTCATCAGGGTGATATGCGCCTCCGGATGGAGCTCCCGGAGCCGCTTCATCGTCCCCATGGCAAGCACCACGTCGCCAAGGGCGCCGTGCTTGATCATCAGAATGCGCTGTGCGGGCATGGGCGGAAAAAGGAATGCGGGTTAAACGTAGCTGTCCTCCCTGTCCAGATATTTCTGCACGTACTGGCGCACGCCGTCCTCCAAGGAAGTCATGGGGGCTGCATAGCCGGCGGCGCGCAGCCTGGAAAGGTCCGCCTGCGTATAATACTGGTACTTGCCCTTGAGCTCTTCAGGCATCTCCCGGTAGGCGATCTTTTCCTGGAGCCCCAGCGCATTGAACGCCGCCTTCGCCAGATCGTAGAAGGAGCGCGCCTCCCCGGACCCCACATTGAACAATCCGCTCACCTCCGGATGGTCCAGCAGCCAGAGCACCACGTTCACGCAGTCACCCACCCACACGAAGTCCCGGAGCTGCCAGCCGTCCCGGTAGTCGGGATGGTAGGACTTGAACAGCTTCACCGTTTCATTCACCTTCACCTGGGGGAAAATGTGGGCCACCACGCTCTTCTGCCCCCCCTTGTGGTATTCATTGGGGCCGTACACGTTGAAAAACTTGAGCCCGGCGTACTGGGGGGGAACCGGCCGCCCTTCCTTCACCTCCCGGGCCACCTTGCGGTCAAACAGGGCCTTGCTCCAGCCGTACGCGTTCAGGGGGCGCAGGGCATTGACGTGCTCCAGGGAGGAGTCATCGTCAAACCCCATGGAGCCGTCCCCGTACGTGGCCGCAGAAGAGGCGTAAATAAACTGCTTGCCGTACAGGGCGCAGAACTCCCACAGGCGCCAGCTCAGCGTGAAATTCGTCCGGATGATCAGATCGGCGTCCGTCTCCGTGGTGGCGGAAATGGCCCCCATGTGAATGACGGCCTCAATCTCCTCCGCATGCGCCTCCATGTAGTCAAGCATGTCCTCCGGAGGAATCACGGCGCACAGCTCTCTCTTGGCGATGTTTTTCCACTTGTCGGAAGAGCCCAGCTCATCCACCACCACAAGATCCTTTTTACCGGCTTTTTCCAGAGCGGCGACAATGTTTGAGCCGATGAAGCCGGCCCCACCCGTGACAATAATCATAAGAGAAGAATAAATGAAGAAGTTGTACGGCCTTTTGTACCACATCCACCCGGCCCTAGGCAACTGCCATTTGAGGCGTTCCCGGACTCCAAATTCTCAACGAATTTACAATCCGGATACTCCAACCCCTGGCCGGTCCACGCGGAAAACCGTTGGAACGCAATCCCCGCGCATCCCGGGGAATCCCCGGCCTTCATCCCCTCTTTTCATGCTGACAACGTTAAAAACCTTCGGTAATATTTATCTTGCAAAAATTATCATTGACCACGGATTGTAAATCCGTTACATACATTATAAGCTTATGCGTCCCGACGTTTCCATCATCGTTCCCTGCTACAATGTAGCCGCTTATGTGGACGACTGTCTGGACAGCCTGGTTCGGCAGACCCTCCGGAACATTGAAATCATCTGCATCAATGACGGCTCCATGGACGATACCTGGGCGCACCTGCTCCGCTGGAAGGAAAAGGACGGCAGAATCATCCTCCTGAACCAGCAGAACGCGGGCGTTTCCGCCGCAAGGAACGCGGGGCTGGATGCGGCGCGGGGCCTTTACGTCGGCTTTGCGGACCCGGACGACTACGTGGCCCCGGAAATGTACTCCCGCCTTTTTTCCGCGGCCCTGGAACATGATGCGGACATCGTGGAGTGCGGCAACCATGTCTTCGAGGACTCGTCGGACCGGCTCATTGAGGCCAGAAGGAGGTCGCCCTCCTGGCATTTTGAAAAGGACGCCTCCCCGGCCAGCTTCTTCCGGGACTCCATCTGGGGTAAAATGGACATCTGCGTATGGAGCAAGCTGTTCCGGAAAAGCATGCTGGACGCCCACCGCCTCCGCTTCAATGTGAACCTGAAATCCGGCGCGGAGGATGAAACCTTCCGGCTGATGGCCGTCCCCCACGCCTCCCGCCTCCTGTTCATTCCGGACTGCCTGTATTACTACCGCCTCATGCGGAGCGGTTCCCTTTCCCGCCGCTGCAATGACCCCACCTACTTCAAATGCGTGCAGGAATTCCAGCGTCTGCTGTACATCGTGGACTACTGGAAGGAACACGGATGGCAGAATGAAGGCCTGTTCGCCTACGGCGTGCGGAAAATCAGGCCTTTCTTCGTTTCCAAGCATCCTCTTTTCCACCAGATGACCGCCGTTCAGCAACAGTCCCTGCTGGACTGGTGGCACCTGTTCTACCGGAACGCGGAAGGGGCTCGGTTCCTCTCCGTCCTGCCGGGCCGGGACAGGCAACTGGTGGACCTGCTGAACTCGGCGCAGCCGCCATCCAACGGCTGGGGCCGCATCCTGCTGGCGGCCTGTTCCCTGCTTCCCGGACAGAAGGGACGCTATTATTCCTGCAAAAGAATGCTCGCGGAACATTTTTCCCAAGCGCATTCCAACGGTTCCCAAGGGAAAAACGCCTCGCCGGAAGAGCCGTTTGACACATCGCCGCCTTCCCTGTAAATTGCCTTATCCCTACCTTCCGGACCAATGAACCGCTTTCTCTCATTCGCAGACTCCCGCATGGCGGCCGCCCTGGAACGGCTGGGCAGGCAGGCGGAAGCGCTGAAATTTTTCGATGAGATCACGCTGTTCACGGAACATGACCTTTCCGCGGAATTCACCGGCCGCATGGGCAAATACCTGACGCCGTCCTGCCGGGGATTCGGGTACTGGTCCTGGAAACCCTGGTCCATCCACCACGTCCTGCAGGACATGCAGGAAGGCGACCGCCTCCTGTACCTGGATGCAGGCTGCCATATCAACATTAACGGAGCGAAGCGTTTCCGGGAATATGTGGACATGCTGGACCGGGACAGCCGCGGCATGCTGGTTTTCACCAACGGGCAGCCGGAATACAAATGGACCAAGGGGGACATCCTGCGCCACTTCGGCGTTTCCGGGGAAGACGTCCATGTCACGCACACCCAGCAAATTGCGGGAGGGCACGTCTTTCTGAAAAAGAACCCGGTCACGGAAAACCTGATCCGGGACTGGCTCCATGTCTTTTACGACCATCTGCACCTGGCGGACAATTCTCCCTCCGCCTCTCCCAACCTGCCGGGCTTTGTAGAAAACCGGTATGACCAGAGCATCTTCTCCATCCTGTGCAAGCTGCAGGGCATCACCGCCCTGGACGGTACGGAAACCTATGCGGAGGACTGGGAACAGCTTTCCTCCTTTCCATTCCAGGACAGGCGCGACATGGGAATCCCGCGGACCGCAAAAAAAGGCTGGCTGCAAAAATGCAGGCAGCTTCTTCTTCCCGCCAAAAAGGGCGGATTAGGAATCCGGTAAGGATGCCACAGCTCGGAAAAGCTCTCCTTTTCCCCCCTCCGGGATGGTCCAATTGCCGCTCCATCAACATTCTCCCCATCTCCCTTTCATGGTCGCGTACCTCCCGGGAGCCACGGCCTCCCGGCCCTGATACCTATCGCCTCCGGAACGCAGCAACGGCTATTTAATATTATTTATACTATTATATACAATGAGTTATATCTATTATAGCCAGAAATCTTCCGCTCCCAGGCGCCGAAGCCGCAAAACACCGTCAATCAAAATATCCTTTCACAGCCGCGGCCCCTCCGTGAGCCAGCTTCCCCTGCTTCTTGTTGAAAGAAGAAGCCTCCCTGACATCAGGGCCAGCGTCTGCCGGTTCACGGAATAACGGCAAGCGAAATCTTCCCAAAACGTTTTTCTTTCAGATTTGCAGGCTTGACGCCGGATTCCTAATCCTCATACTCCCCTATGTGACTTCTCCTCAACGCAGGACAGTATTCCAAGTCTCCCACAGCGTATCGGCCAGCTCCGCTCCCTACCGGTTGAATGATGCCCTGAACCGGAATATTTCCGATATGGAATCCGTCCTTCTGCTCAGGAGGCGCAAGGGAATAGACGGCCTGGAAATCAGCAGATCCGCCGCCAGAAGAGCTACGGACGCGCTGCGCCGCCATCTGGCGCATGGATTTGACGCCCTGCTGCCGGAAAGAAGGAGGGACCTGCCCTTCTCCCTGAACGTGCTGGGCATGGGGTTCGACACCGCCCAGATGGAGAAAGCCGACCTGGTGCACCTGCACTGGATAGGCGGCCGAACGGTGGATTTCACGCGGCTGAGCCACATCCGCCGCCCGCTGGTCTATACGCTGCACGACATGTTTGCCTGCACCGCGGGGTGCCACTGCACCATGGACTGCGACCGGTTCCGGGACGAATGCCGCGGCAGTTGCCCCCAGCTCGGCACTCCCCGCCTCTTCCGCGGCCTTCCGGCGTGGCTGTTCTCCCGCAAGCGCCGCTCCTTCGCCCGCATACCGTCCCTGACGCTGGTGACGCCCTCCCTCTGGCTGAAAAGGGAAGTGGAAAAAGGCTGCATGTTCCCCGGAAGAAGGATTGTCCAGATTTACAACCCCGTGGATACGGACCTCTTCCGCCCGGCGGAAGACCGGGAGGCCATCCGTGCGGCCCTGGGCATCCCGTCCGGAGCCTTTGTCATTGCCTGCGGCGCAACCGGCCTGTTCAATCCGGTCAAGGGAGGCCATTTCATCCCCCTGGTGCTGGAGGAACTGTACCGGCGCGGGCACAGGAACCTTCATCTGCTGCTCTTCGGCAACCAGGAAAAGAACGTGGAATTCCCCTTCCCCAGCACAAATGCCGGCTTCATTACGGACATGAACAAGCTGGCCGGGCTTTACAGCGCGGCGGACATCTTCCTGAATCCCACGCTTCAGGACGTCCTTTCCAACGTAGCTCTGGAATCCATGGCCTGCAAGACCCCCTCCGTCACCTTCCGGACGGGCGGAGTTCCGGAAGTGGTCCTGGACGGCAGGACGGGGCTGGTGGCTCCCCAGGGAGACCTGGATCAAATGGCAGGCCACTGCGAACGGCTCATCCGGGACGGAAAGCTCCTGCTGGCCCTGGCGGAGGAAGGCCGCCAACACGCCGAACAAACGTTTTCCTACCCCGTCATTGCCGCGCGGCACGCCGCCCTGTATGAAGAAACGCTCCGGGAATACCGTCGCGAAGGGTGAAAAAGGCTGATGTTTAACCGCCGGGCAACCTTCCCCCAATACGCCCGGCCGGCCCCTGCCTTTGTCATTGACAAGAAAGAGCCGCCCCATACACTCTCAACCACTCCGACCCGCCTTCTCCCATGAAAACGCTTAAAATCTCCTTTTTACAGTCCACTCCGGATTTCGGCAGGGAAGGCATTTACCAGCTCCTGAAAGACCGTTACCGCGTGGTGGAAGACGATTCCGACTTCGACTACCTGATCGCCACCCCCTGGTTTTACGTCAACCGGGAAGCGTTCTACGATTTTCTGGAACGGGCCCCCGGCCATATCACCGTCATGTACGGCTGCCATGAAGCCATCGCCCCGGACTTCATGCTGTTTGACTACTACATCGGGCTGGATACGGTGCCCGGAAGCGACCGCACCGTCAAACTCCCCTTCCTGCGCCACCATTTGCAGGAAGTGCACGGCGGCAAGGAAGGCCTGGACGTCCGCGCCCTCCTGGCCTCCAAAACGGGCTTCTGCAACTTCATTTACGCCAACCGCAAATCCCATCCCAACCGGGACGCCATTTTTCACAAGCTCTCCGCCGTCCGGTTCGTCAACTCCCTGGGGCCCCACCTCAACAACACGCCGGGCGACGACCACCGGTCGGAAGACTGGTACGCCTCCTCCATCCGGATGAAAAAGCCGTACAAATTCTCCATTGCCTTTGAAAACGCTTGGTACCCCGGCTACACCAGCGAGAAAATCGTCACCAGCATGCTTGCGGGCACCATCCCCATTTACTGGGGCAATCCGGACATCGGAAGGGAATTCAACTCCGCCGCGTTCATCAACTGCCACGACTTCCCCACCCTGGACGACGCCGCGGCCTACGTGAAGAAAGTGGACGAAGACGACGGCCTGTGGTGTGAAATCATGTCCCGCCCCTGGAAAACCCCGGAACAGGAAGCCCTCTTCCTGGAAGAAACGGAACGTGAAACAGCCAAACTCTACCGGATATTCGACCAGTCTCCGGAAGAAGCGCGCCGCAAGGGGGACGGCACATGGATTGCCTACTACCAGCGCTTTTTAAAACGCGGCCACAGGCTGCGCCTGGCATGGCGGCGGCTGAAGAACCGCCTGAGCCGCTGACCCAGGCTCCCGGACAAATCAACTCCATCCCGGCTTCTCCCTCCCCCTTTTCACTTTCTCCCCCATCCCTGTATTTTCCTCCTTTCCGCCTCATGAACAAATGCCTTTCTGAAAACTTTTGTTCACCTTCCCTCCAGCAGGCCGGAAATGCCGCCCACGGAACCTACTTTCCGCACATCGACGGCCTGCGCACCTTTGCCGTGCTGGCCGTCGTCCTGTACCATTTGCAGGAATGGATCTGCCCGGGAGGGTACACGGGCGTGGACATCTTCTTCGTCATCTCCGGCTACCTGATCGGCGGCGGCCTTGTCCGCAGCCTGAAGGAAGGGAACTTCTCCCTGTCCTCCTTTTACTACCGGAGAATCAGGCGCATCATGCCCGCCTATTTCTGCCTGATTGCGGTCGTGCTGGCCTTCGGGTGCGTGGTGCTGGCCTGCGACGACCTGCGGACCCTGGGGCGCACCGTGAGGTCAAGCGCCCTCTTCATCACCAACATTTATTTCAGCAGGACCGCAGGAAACTATTTCAGCCCGGCCGCAGAAGAAAACCCGCTGCTGAACCTGTGGTCCCTGAGCGTGGAGGAGCAATTCTACCTGACGATTCCGCTCGCCCTGTGGCTGCTCTGGAAATTCAGGAAAAACGCCGTCAAGCCCGTTCTCTGCGGAGCCCTGGCGCTCTCCCTGTTCGCCGCCGTCTACCACATGGGGAATCTGGAGCATAACAAGGCCTTTTACCTGCTTCACTGCCGCGCCTGGGAACTCCTGGCAGGCTGTCTCCTGGCACTGGCTCCCGCCGCTACGGAACAGGGCCGGGGAATACGCTGGCTGCGGCTGGCGGGGTGGGCCGGCATCCTGCTCCCCTTTGCCTGTTATTCCTCCTCCACCCCCTTTCCGGGATATACGGCCATTCCTTCCGTCACGGGGGCGGCCCTTCTGATCCGCTACGGAAGCCACGGCTGGTCCGGGCGCATCCTCAGGCATCCGCTCAGCACGGGCATCGGCAAAATCTCCTACTCCCTGTACCTGTGGCACTGGCCCGTCATCGTGTACTGGACCTACTTCTGCTTCAATGAATGCGGTCCGCGGGACTATGCGGGCATGTTCCTTCTCTCCCTTCTTCTCGGTTTCCTTTCCTGGAAATTCGTGGAAACCCCCTTCAGGACAGCCGCCGCATGGCGGAAGCCCGCAAAAGCGTTCCTGCTCACGGCGGCAGGGTGCCTCACGCTGGATTTTGCCGGAGAATGGCTCAAATGGACGGACGGCGCACGGGACTACTGGCACGTGGCTGCCAACAACATATCATTCCCGGAATACTGGAAGGGGCCGGCCTTCCCGCCCTCCTTCGGCATCACGCCCCCTGACCGTGCGGTGGTGGAAAAGGGAAACGCCATCCAGCCCCATCATCCGGAGCTGGGAGACGTGACGGACTACCCCTTTGTACTGCTGGGTAAAACCGGGCAGCCCCCTTCCTTCCTGCTTATGGGAGACAGCCATGCCATGGCCAGCTCTCCGGGCTTTGACGACGCCGCGCGGCTCCTCAACCGGTCAGGCCTGTTCTACCGGGCGCGGCTATGCCCCCTGAGCGGCATTTCCGAGTCCGGAGACGCGGATTCCCTCACGCTGCTGCGCATGATGTACCCGCACTGGGAGCACAACATGGACCTGATTCTGGACTGGCTGGAAAACACTCCCCAGATACACACCGTATTCATCCACAACCGCTGGATTGAACTGGTCAACAGCCACCGGGACATGCGCCTGAAACAACTGGTTGCGGACGGCCTGCTCCACACCTGCGCACGCCTTCGCAAGGCCGGCAAGCAAATCGTGCTGCTGGGTCCCGTGCCTGAATGGACCTTCGGCCCGCGCAAACTCATGCGGCGCAATGCGCTGCTGAACGCCAACCGCGCGGACCGCCTGCTGGGCGGAGACTTCATCACGCGGCAGCGCCCCGTATTCGCCCTGCTGGAGCACATGGAATCCACGGGCCTGTGCCGCTTTATCCCGCTGCACGGCGCCTTCCATAAAAACGGGCGGTGGCTGGAAGAAGACGAGGGGCACCTGATGTACTGTGACGACAACCACCTTTCCCCTTACGGTTCCAGGAAAATGGTTTCCGGCATCCTCGACCAGCTTTTTCCGGGGATGGAAAGCACGGTGTCCAACTGACGGAAGCTCCGCACGGAAAAACGCCCAATCCTTTGACATTGACAAGGAAGGAAGGCCCCCTACACTGACGTCATGCAGCGCCGCCGCCGCGATGCTTCCGGACGGGTTGCCCGACGTACGGCGGAAAGCCCGCGCGCCGCTTCAACGCCTCCATTCCCATGACGGATTCCTCCCGCCCCATACGCATCAAGGTCATCAGAAAATCCACCAAGGCCTCCCCGGATAAAACGGAATCCCTGCTGTGGGGCGACTGCCTGTTCTGCACGGACGCCGCCATGACGGACTATGACTGGGTGCTGGTATACGATGAATTCCCCAGGAACTCCATAGGCACCATCAAGGATGAAACGGAACCCCTGCTCTGCCCCCCGGACCAGACCATCCTGATCACGGTGGAACCCCCTTCCATTAAAATCTACAGCCGGGCATACACCGGCCAGTTCGGCACCGTGCTGACTACCCACTCCGTCCGGGACCTCCCGCACCCCAACCATACTCTGGGCCGCGGATGCCTGGAATGGCTGTACATCAAGCCCATGCAGGAGATTCTGGACCAGACGGAATTCCCGAAAACCAAGATGCTTTCCACCATCTGTTCCGCCAAGCAGCACACGCATACCATGCATAAAATGCGTTATGACCTCACGCGCTACCTGGCGGACCGCCTGCCGGAGCTGGACTGGTTCGGGCATGGCATTCAGGAAATAGAAAACAAAACCGTCGCCATGGACGGCTACAAGTACCATCTGTGCGTGGAAAACCATCTGGAACCCCATCACTGGACGGAAAAACTGTCCGACGCCTTCGTCGCCATGACCCTTCCCTTTTACGCCGGGGACCCGCTGGCGACGGAATGCTTCCCGCAGGAAAGCTTCATCCCCATCCCCCTGGACGATCCGCAAAAAGCCTTTGAAATTATCCGCAAGGCCATGGACGGCGGGGAATATGAAAAGCGGCTCCCCGCCATTCGCGAGGCTAGACGCCTGGTGCTGGAAAAGTACAACATGTTCGCCCAGACAGCCGCCGTCATCCACAACCACCGGGGAACGGGAACCGTCCGGCCCGGCGCCACGCTGAAAGGGCGCCACGTCCTGCGGAAAAATCCGCTCAACGCCCTCCGGGAGCTGGCGGATACGCTGGCCTATAAAATCAGGTCACGCGGCAGGCGCGGAACCGGAGCCGGAGTGTAGCCCGGCTGCCGGCCCCAGGATAAGGGCCAAAACTCCCCCCTACCAGTAAATGGAAGTGCTGGACGGCATTTTGCCGATGGCCTTGCGGCAGGCGGACCGGGCCGCCTCCATGCGGTGGAAGGATTCGGAAGGAACGCTTTCCCCCTGGTATTCAGCCAGCTTCCTGCCCGCCAGATTATGCACGGTCACGGTAACCTTCGTCCTGTAGCCGGGCCGCGTATTGGGACCGGGCAGCGTGGTGAAATAATTCCCGTTGCGAATCAGCACATGCTCCTGCGCCGTCTTGCTGACGGTCGCCACGGCTCCGTAGCCGTCTTCTCCGGGGTACATGACCCGGAAACCCTTGGACGAGAGGGAGGCGGCAGCCGTATCCGCCATCTCCCAGTCGGAGCACTGGACCCTGATCTTGCGGTATTTGACCCGGCGTTCGGCGGCGGCCCGCTGATTCTGCTCCATCTCCTTGTTAAACTGCGCCCATTCTTCCGCCGTACATGCAGCCAGGGAGGCAAACACGGCCGCAGCGGCCCATCTGGTCCAAATTCCGTATCTCATCGCTTTAACAGGCATACGTTCTCCCTCCAGCCTGAACCCGGTTCAAGCCGTCTGAAAAACAGATTGTCAACGAAGCCGTAAAACCTTAATCGGATTTGCGGGAGGCGTGCTTCCTGGCCCGTTCCTCCTCCTTCTGCTTCTTCAGGTCCTCCTTCATCTTGGTCTTCTCCTCGGAATCCAGCTTGCCGTCCTTATTGGTATCATACTTTTCAAGGAGGGCGGCCTTCTTTTCCGCGGAAGTCATTCTCTTGGGAGCGTCTTCCTCCGCCATGGAGGGCATGGCGAACGCAGCGGCCATAATAATAAGCAAGTACTTCATCATTAAATGGGGGTTCTTAAACAATCCTCTTCTACTCCCACGCGCTTCCCTTGTCTCTCTTTTTTTAGTAATGCATGTAAATTACACTGCCATGCGCCCTTTCCTCCTCGTGAACGGCTCTCCGGCCTAGGCTTTCACGAACGGGAAAAACAGAGGGATCACCACCACCATGACCAGCCCCATGATCACCTGGAGGGGAACCCCTACCTTCACGTAATCCATGAACGTGTACTTGCCCGCCGGCATGACCAGGGCATTGGGCGGCGTGGAAAAGGGAGAGGCAAAACACATGCTGGTGCCCACGGAAACCGCCAGCAGCAGCGGATAGGGGCTGATGCCCATGCTCACCGCGGATTGCAGGGCGATGGGAGCCAGCAGCACCGCCGTGGCCGTATTGCTGATGAACATGGTCAGCAGGGAGGCCGTGAAATAAACGCCCGCCATCAGGGCGAACGGCCCGAATCCCCCCAGGCCGGCCACCAGGCCGTGGGAGATGGCCTCCGAGGTGCCGGTCTTCTCCAGCGCCACGGACATCGGCAGCATGGCGGCAATCAGCACGATGCTCTCCCAGTTGATCGTCCGGTACGCCTCCTCCACGTTGCGCAGGCATCCGCACAGCACCATCAGGACGGCGGCGATCAGCACCGCGGCCACCGCGGGCACCCAGTTGAACACCATGGCCGCAATCATCAGCAGCATGATGCCAGCGGCCAGCGGAGCCTTGTGCGTCAGGGTCACCTTGGACGCCTCCGCCAGCGGCTGGCCCACCACGACCCATTCAAAGGTTTTCTCACTCAGGCGCGCAATATCCGCCCAGGTTCCCTGAATCAGCAGCGTATCCCCGTACTGGAGCTTCACATCCTTCAAATTGTGGAAAATGTAATGGTTGTCCCGCTGGATGGCCAGAATGTTGACCCCGTACTTGGCGCGGAGCCCGGAAGACTTCACGGGCATGTTGATGAGGTCCGAGTTGCGCATGAGCAGCATCTCCGCAATGCCTATCTCGTCAAACTTCAATTTGCTTTTCAGCAGGGAATCCGTATCTTCCGACGTCTTCCGGTTAATCATCACCGCCCCGTATTCCCGGGCGAAACGGTCCACGTCCTCAAACTCCCCCATCACGTAAATGACGTCTCCCCGCGCCACGCGGGTGTCCGAGCCCGCCATGGTCTGGCTGACCGTTTGCAGGAAGGAATGCCGGCTGGAATGCCTGCGGCGCACTTCCACGATGTTCACGTGGTAGCGGTCCGGTATCTGGAGGTCGTGCAGGGGGTTCTCCGTCAGGGCGGAATCCTCCAGCACCCGGAGACGGTAAAGATTGCTGATGATCTGGTACTCGTCTATCAACTGGCTGAGGGACTTGCCCTTGGCCTCGTGTTCCGTCTTGTCGTCATGACGGCCCAGGAACTTCCTGCTCAGGGGAATCAGCAGCAGGACGCCCGTCACGATGCAGACGAGGCCGATGGGGGTGAACGAGAAAAAGCCCAGCCCCTCCATTCCCGCCTCCTGAAGCTGGTTGTTGATGACCAGGTTGGGGGGCGTGCCGATCAGCGTCAGCATGCCGCCCATGCTGCTGGCAAACGCCATGGGCATAAGCAGTCGGCTCGTCTGGATGCCGCCGTCCGCGGCCAGGCTCACCAGAATAGGCAGCATCAGCGCCACCGTTCCCGTATTGCTGACAAACGCTCCGATTCCGGCCGTAACGAGCATGGTCAGCACCAGCAGGCGCAGCTCGCTCTTGCCGGCCAGCTTCATGATCCTGCCGCCCAGCATCTTGGCCAGTCCCGTCCGGAAAATGGCTCCCCCCACCACGAAAAGCCCCACCATCATGACTACGATGGAGTTGGAAAAGCCGGAAAGCGCCTGCTCCGGGCTTAAAATCCCGAACACGATCAGGCACAGCAGGGAACACAGCGCGACAATATCTGAACGGATTCTCCCCTGGACGAACAAAACGGCGGATACTCCCAGAATGAGCAGCGTGGTCAACATGTCAATAAACGGCAGAGATGAAAAATCGGCAAGAGAGAATATCTAACATGTCCTGCGCGCCTTGTCGATAGGCTGAACAAGTCATCCGCCTCCCCATCCTCCGCGCGCATGCTCGTTTCCTGCTTCTCCTACAGGGCGGCGATTCCCTTTTCCCGTTGAACATCACGAACCCGCAACCGCGGAAACAATAAAAAACGCGTTCTTCCGGAGAACGCGTTATGAAAGTAAAAGTGGTGGGTAGAGAAGGATTCGAACCTTCGAAAGCGAATGCTAACAGATTTACAGTCTGCCCCCTTTGACCGCTCGGGAATCTACCCACTTGAAGTGATGTGCGGCGAATGTATAGGGATTCCGGCGCCTTAGCAAGTTTTTTTTGTAAAAAGTAGGTATGCCCAAGGACCGGAAAATCTTATGCCGCAATCATGCCTCCGGGCGGCAAACCGGGAGACGGTTCCTCAAGCCGCCGCCGCGCCGGATGGCGTGCCCGGGAGGCGGGAAAAGGTCCGGCAGCCGGAAGCGCCGTTCCTACGGCTCTCCCACATACACCGGCGCGCGGCTGTCCGGGGAATCCGCGTCCAGCTGTTCCAGCTGGGGCAGGATGTTCTCCATGCTTTCCCAGACGGCGGGAACAATCTTGATTCCGGTCCCGAACTGGGCCGCAATCATCAGGGCGTCCGACGGGCGGGCGTCCAGCTCCACCAGCTTGTCCATGACCTCGTTGGCGGCCTCCACCGCCACGCGGGCGTAAAAAACTTCATCCTTGCGGCCATTGATGAGCACCAGCCTCACCCGGCACTCCATGGCGGATAAAAAATGGGACAGCAGGGAGGACGTGTCCGGCCGCACCGGGCGTTCCCCGTTCAGGCTGCGCTCCAGCGCCATGCCGTCCGCCAGCTCCATGAAGATAACGCCCGCCTTGCCGGTCAGCGGATCACGCAGGCACACCCCTGCCCCGGCCCGGGTATAGAGCAGGGCATACGGTTCCAGGGTGATCAGCTTTTCATCCGGCATGGCGTGCGGAAATCAAATGTTAAAAACCGGGATTGATGACTCGCTCCGTATACCGGGTAGCCACCTTGACGTATTTCTCCGCCCACTTGCGGTTATTATCCGCGGATTCCGGGCCCAGATCCTTCACCACCTTGGCGGGGGACCCCAGCACCAGGGAATTGGGCGGAATGACGGTGCCCTTGGTGACCAGCGCGCCCGCGCCCACCACGGATCCCTGGCCGATTACCGCGCCGTCCAGAATGATGGACCCCATGCCGATCAGGCAGTTGTCCTCCACCGTGCAGGCGTGCAGAATCACACCGTGGCCCACGGTCACGTACTTGCCTACATGGCAGCCGAAGTCGTCCGCCAGATGGATGCAGCTATTATCCTGGATATTGGAGTAATCTCCAATGACGATCTTGTTGATGTCCGCGCGCAGCGTGGTGTGGTACCAGATGCTGGCGTGCTCTCCAATGGTGACATCTCCGATCAGGTCGGCGCTTTCCGCCACAAAAGCGGTATCCGCCACTTTGGGCCAGAAGTTCGCGTAAGGTTCTCTTGCCATATAGGTCATGTATTAGTTGAAGATAAGACAGCATTCCAGCCTAAAAACGTTCATTCCACGGGTATGCCGCAGCCGGAGGCGGCCAGGGCCGCGCGCCTGGGGAAATGATGGGAGGAGCCGCAGGCGGCCTGCCGGGCTATCCCTCCTCCCGGATGCCCTTCTTGCTGTTCTTCTCCCGCTTCTCCGCGTCCTTGCGCAGGGAAGCGGCCTTCTTTTCATTGCCGCCCTTTTCATAATATCCGGCTATCTTCCTCTGGATGGCAACCTCCTTCTTCACCTTGAAGTAGTCGTCCGACTTGGTCCGGATATACCGGTTGTAGGAGGATTCCGCCTCCTTGGCGAGCTGAAGAACGGCCTCCGGCTCCTGGGAGACATACCGGTAATACTGCCCCATCAGCGCCTCGAACACTTCCGCGCGGCGCGCGTAATCCTTCATGGACTTGCGGTACAAGGAAGCCACGCCGGCCTTGTCCCCGTTCTCCATCAGGATGTCCGCCTGCCGCTTGATGGCGGCGGAAGTCAGGTCGCTGCGGCCCTCGTCCGTCTCCTTTTCCAGCTTTTTCAGGTCCCGGGCCACATTGCGCTTGTTGGTGGAGGCGTCCCGCATGGGGAAAATGTATTCATCCTCCACGCGGGCGGCCATGGCCAGGTAATCCGGCCGGGAGCGGAACTTGCGCTTGATCATGGTCACCAGCGCATCCCATTCCTCCAGCTTCGTGCCGCTTTCCGGACGGCTCATCAGCGCGATCAGGCGTTCCCAGCCCAGAGGGCTTCCGGGGGTGGCCTGCGTGGCGGCTTCCAGCATCACCCGGACGCAATCCGGCTTCTGCATCTCTTCAAACAGGTCCGCCAGGGAAAGGTAATCCAGGGAGGTGTCCAGCCGGGAGCCGTTCACCTTCTTGTCCATGCCCTGTAGAAGAGTGGATTCATGCTTTGACTTGCGGTTGTGCGGATGGGAAAAATGCCCCGTATTGTACCCATACCCGCCATAAGACTGCCAGGTTTCGTCCGTCGTCAGCAGATTGATCCAGGCGTGCGGGCCGCGGTTGCCGTCCCCGGTGACGTAGGCGGAGGGAATGCCGTTGCATTTGGCGGTATTCACGGCAAAATAGGCTTGGTCCATGCAGATGCCGCCTTCATCCAGAATCTCCTGGAAGGTGTAATTCGTGTAAGGGTCCTTGCCCAGGGCGGCGCGGTCCATCCGGTAGCGGATCATGGAATAGGCTCCGCCCCAGCCCTTCCGGGTAAGCCGCACCTTTTTGCGCGCCCAGTCCATCTCCGACCTCGGCAGGCGCACGTCCACCACGAACAGCAGCTCGGAAGGGCTTAATTTGGTAATATCTGTCAGAAGTTCATGGGCTTCATCCATCTCCACGAAGTACTCGAACACCTGTTCCAGCGTCAGGGGAGTAGTGGAAATATTGGTGGAAGAAGAGGCCCGCAGCCTGGACGGACTGGAGGCGATGCGGGGGTCCAGCATGGCGCAGGCCAGCGCCAGGGAGGAATACTTGCTCCGGGGCATGGCGGAGGTTTTCATCCAGAACTCCGCCCACTTCCGCAGGATGCCTCCCCATTCCTCCCTGGGAGTCTGTTCCCGCGCCATCGTGCGCAGGAAGAGCCGCAGAGGGTCGGAGGGGTCTGAAAAAAGCCACGGATAAAAATATCTGGGGGAACTCTCCTTGAGCTGCTCCTGAATGGTTTCCGCCCCCACTTTGCTGATGAGCTGGTACAGTTCATTGGCGCGCATGAGATAGGGGCTTTGATCGTACATGGACACGTCGAATTTGCCGAATTTGATGACCTTAACGGCGTCACGTTCCAGATTGGACCGCAGGAAACCGGCGTACAAGTCATAGCGGCCCGTCTCCAGGGCCAGATTGAAGGCGTCCGTAAACAATTTCCTGTTGGCGGCGTTATTGGCCTTCAGGCTGACCAGCAGAACGGGCTTTTTGAAAATCTCCAGGCGCGGGTCTTCCTCCTGGACCACGGGCTCTTCCTTCGGCTCTGCGGGAGCCGGCTCCACCGCCTCCGGTTCCTTCTTCTGCCGTTTTCTGGCGGCTTCCTCCGCGGCCAGGCGTTCCGCTTCCAGCCGTGCTTTTTCCGCCGCCTCCGCACGCGCCCGTTCCTCCGCAGCCTTGCGCGCTGCCTCCAGCTCCGCGGCCTTCCTTGCGCGCGCCGCTTTCGCTTCCGCCTCCCTTCTGGCCGCCAGCTCTGCGGCCTCCGCCTCCCGTTGAACGGAAATGCGGTGGTAAACCACTCCGCCGCCGGCAAGAGCCAGCACCAGGATAATGGTCATGACAATTCCCCCGGAGGAGGATTTTTTACGCTTGGGAGAACCGGGACGCAAGGGATTAACAGGATTCATGGGATAAGGCTTGAACGGGTTGGAGCAAATTGGGCAGGGAAGGAAAAAAGATTTCCATCCCTGTTCCGTTTGACATAAAAGCGCAATACCCTCCCAAGGTCAACTTGAAACAACGGTCTTTTCCGGTGAGTCCATCTTCCGGAACCCGTTAAGAATCAAACCAAGGGATTTTTCCTTGTGTTTTCATAGCCATTTTATAGGATTAGGTTCTCACGTGTTCCCAAAAACATGAGAAAAATACAAGTATCCTGCTAATTATTCCATCATCTTTATCCATCTTTTGCCGCCTATGAATATTTCTCATGCTCTCAGCCCGCTTCTGGCCATCATTTCGGGAAGCCTCCTCTCCGGAACGGCCCTCAGTGACAACATCGTGCTGCCTCCGCCGGACAAAAAGGGCGGCAGGCCGCTCATGCAGGTTCTGAATGAACGGCATTCCACCAGATCCTTCGCAGACAAGCCCATTCCGATGGAAATCCTGTCTTCCCTGCTCTGGGCGGCTCAAGGCGTCAACCGGGACGATCCTGATTACCGTACGGCGCCGTCCTCCCGGAATTCCAACGAAATAGAAATCTATGCCGTCCTGCCGCAGGGCGCCTATCTTTACAAGCCGGAAACCCACCAGTTGGAGCGAGTGGTTCAGGGCGATATGCGTGCCGCCACGGGAACGCAGGAATTCGCGGCTACCGCGCCGCTGAACCTGGTCTATGTGGTGGACCAGTCCAAACAGCCCGGAGACTTTGACGCCAAAAGAAAACTGGTCACGGCCTGCACGGGCGTGGGGTTCATCGGAGAAAACGTCTATCTTTTCTGTACTTCCGCGGGCCTCGGCACCGTCTTCCGCGCCATGATTGACGCCGACTATATCCAGCGGCGCTTGAAACTCCCCGTCTTTAAAAAAGTCCTGTACGCCCAGAGCGTCGGTTACCCGTCCGATTCCTGAAAGAAGCCATGAACCGGAACGCTGTGATACTCGCCGTTCTGGCGGCGCCCCTTCCCCTTGCCTGCGCAGAAACCTTGATGGAAACCCCCGCTCCCATCAAGGTAAAAGACGCCAGAAACTGCTACCGCCTCAGCCCGGAGCTGTACCGTTCCGGACAACCCGGCGGCGACGGGTTCAAGGCCCTGGAAAAGCTGGGGCTCAAATCCGTCCTGAACCTGCGGGAATACCACAGCGACGCCGATGAGGCGGAACATACCGGACTGCGCCTGTACCGCATTAAACTGGCGGCAGGGAAAGTGACCCGGGAAGAACTCATGGACTGCCTGCTGGTCATCAGCAGAGCGCCCAAGCCCGTTCTGGTGCACTGCTGGCACGGGTCCGACCGCACCGGCATTGTCTGCGCAGCCTACCGCATCGTCATGCAGGGCTGGACGCCGGAAAAGGCGCTTGAAGAGCTGATGGACGAACGCTTCGGGCACCACCGGTCCTACTACTCCAACCTCGCGGAACTGGTCAGAGACACGGACTGGAAGGCGTTCAAAGAGGAATTCCGGAGAAAAAGGCAGGCTCAGGGCGTCTGACACGCAGGCTGCGGCTCCCCCCATGGCGCGGGTTCATGGAAAAAAGCTTTTTCCGGTGACGCGGGCAGAAGGCCCGGCGGTTTTACCACTGGTTGTCCAGGTTTTTGGTATCTATCTTTCCAGGCTCCTTGTTGCGCTCCTTCATGCCGCGGATGGGCTTGGGCTCCTTCTCGTGAAGGTCCAGGACATCAATCACATTCTCCCCTTTTTTCAGGAAGGGGGCCGGAACGTACAGCCTTAATTGAGGCCCCACATTCCAATACCGCCCCACATTCACGCCGTTCACCCACACGTATCCCTTGGCATAGCGGGACATGTCCAGGAACGTGTCCTGCGGCTCTTCAATGTTCACGACGGCCCGGAAATGCGCTCCTTCCCGTTTCCGGGAAGGGCCCTTTCCCTTGGGCGCCTGGACGATGGAGTCAGCCTTCAGGGGAAGGGCCCTCACCGTCCAGTTCTTCAACTCGCGCGTTCCCAGCTTCACAGGGCCGTGCAGCCCCTTGCGGTCGCTCTCCATGCTGATGTGGAAATTGATATGTCCCATGGCCTCCACCAGGATTTCCAGCGTTCCCGGCTTCTTGCGCTCCGGCAGCTCCACGCTCTTCTGTCCCAGGCGTCGGTCCAGCGTGCCGACCGGCTCTCCGTTCAGGTACACCTGGGCATAGTCATTGACGTTGGCGAATTCCAGCGTTTCAGACGGTCCGGCCGGAACGGTGGCGCTGTAAACGGCGATGCCCTGGTTCTGGTTCCACTGTTCGAAATAGGGCGGCTGCGGGAACTTGGACCGGAAGGGCTTGGGCAGGTTCTCCCAAAGGCCGGCATGGACCACGGGCGTGAACTCCGGAATCTCCATGGCCGGGATGTCCGCGGGAGGTTCCGGCACGGCGGCTTCCGGAGGCAGTTTTTCCAGGATGATTTCCCTCATCTGGGCGTAATATTCATTCATCCGGCCCTGTTCGTCCACGGGAGAGCCGTAATCGTAACTCGTCAGGTCCGGCTGGTATTTTCCCGGCCCCCCGTTGTTGGCGCCCGCCGTAAACCCGAAGTTGGTGCCACCGTGGAAAACGAACAGGCTGAAGGAGCGCCCCTTGTCCATAAACCAGCGGACGTGGTTGACAATGCCTGGGGTGGGGGCCCAGTTCCCCTCCCCCCAGTGCCGCAGCCAGCCCGGATACGTTTCCGAGGAAAAAACGGGAACGCCCGGATTGCACTTATTAGCCACCTCCCAGTGGCCGTCGTTCAGCCCCGGGTCCAGTCCCACGGCCACGCCGGGAAGCACCACCCCTTTCAGGAAATGTTCCCCCGCGCCGTCGGACGTGTAAAAGGGGCCGAAGCCCTTCCTGGTCCAGAACGCTTTCAGCCACTCCATGTACTTGCGGTCCTTCCTCTGGTAGCTCCCGTATTCGTTCTCAAGCTGGGTCATCAGGATAGGGCCTCCGTTTTTGACCAAAAAGGGCTCCGCCACACGGGCCACGGCTTCCAGATACCGCGTCTGCGCCTTCATGAATTTGGCGTCTTCCGTAGTCCTCAATTTGGCCTTGGGATCCTTCAGCAGATAATGGGGCAACCCTCCCAGGTCCCATTCCCCGCACACATAGGGACCGGGGCGGAACAGAACCCACATGCCTTCTTCCTGGCATATCTTGAGAAACTCTCCCAGATCGCGGTTGCCCGTCTTGAAGTCAAAGCTGCCGTCCGGCTGTTCATGGTCGTTCCAGAACACGTAAAACGCAATGGTGTTCAAGCCCATGGCCCGGGCAGTCCTGATGCGGTGCCTCCAGTACTCCCTGGGGATGCGCTGGGGATGCATCTCCGCTCCGCGTATCTGGAACGGTTTTCCATTCAGCATGAACTCCTGGTTCCCTTCCCCGCCGAACTTGAACACGGCGGGGGCTCCACCGGAAGGAGCGGGCTTCTGCACATTCCGGACAGCCCCGGGACCGGCCCATGCCAATGCTCCCACTCCGGCGGCCATCAGGGCGGCAGCCCAACTGAAACCATATTGCTTCATCATGCTGAACTGTTAATCCATTTGAAGACGGTTGCCAATCACAATTTTACCCGCCGCCGCCGCACCTGTGAGGCGTCCTTCCCCTCCCCCGGCGGACTGCCGGGGCCGGACGGCAGGAATTTCTCCTGCGGCGAGGAATATTATCACGTCATACGCCTCCATTCCTTTGCGCGAAAGCCGGAGGGCGCCTGTCTAAATTCAGCGATATGAAAACAATTGTTCTTCTGCGCCATGGAGAAAGCACGTGGAACCGTGAAAACAGGTTCACCGGATGGACGGATGTGGACCTGACGGAACTGGGGATAGAGGAAGCGAATCATGCGGGCGACCTGCTGAAAGACAAGGGCATGGCTTTTGACCAGGCTTACACCTCCTACCTCAAGCGCGCCGTGAAGACGCTTAACTGCGTGCTGGACCGTCTGGACCAGGACTGGCTGCCCGTCGCCAAAAGCTGGCGGCTGAATGAAAAGCACTACGGCATGCTCCAGGGGTTGAACAAAAGTGAAACGGCCCAAAAATACGGAGACGAGCAGGTGCTGATCTGGCGGCGCAGCTATGACGTGGCGCCCCCTCCCCTGGCGGAGGATGATCCCGCCAACCCCAAGTGGGACCCCCGCTACAAGGGGGTGCCGGATAACGAACTTCCGCGGACGGAATCCCTGAAGGAGGCCATTGACCGCATGATGCCCTACTGGGAGGGAACCATCCTCCCCTCCCTCCGGACGCTGGACAATATCCTGATCGTGGCCCACGGCAACACGCTGCGCGGCATGATCAAGTACCTGAAAAACATCCCCAACGACCAGCTTCTTTCCCTGAACCTTCCCACCGCCATTCCCTATGTGTTTGAATTTGACGATTCCCTGAACCTGGAGAAAGACTACTTTCTGGGAGATCCGGAAGAAATCCGCAAACGCATGGAAGCCGTCGCCAGCCAGGGAAGCGCGAAAAAAAAACCGCCGACCGCCTAACCCCCCTCCCTTCCGCATGACCGACCATTCCTGCCGCATTGCGTTTTTTGACGCCAAGCCCTACGACCGGGACTCCTTCAATCCGATCAACGAGCGCGAATTCCATTACGACATCCGCTACTTCAAGGGGCACCTCACCCCGGACAGCGTGCCGCTGACCCGCGGCACGGACGTGGCGTGCATCTTCGTCAACGACACGGCAAACCGGGAAGTGATCCGGAGCCTGAAGGAAAACGGCGTCAAACTGCTGGCCCTGCGCTGCGCCGGATTCAACAACGTGGACCTGAAAGCGGCGGAAGAAGCGGACCTGCCCGTCGTCAGGGTCCCCCAATACTCCCCCTATGCGGTGGCGGAACACGCCGTAGCCCTGATGCTCTCCCTGAACCGCAAGATACACCGCGCGTACTGGCGCACCAGGGACGGCAACTTTTCCCTGCACGGGCTGATGGGCTTTGACATGAACGGGAAAACGGCCGGCATCATCGGAACGGGGAAAATCGCCAGAATCCTCATCCGCATCCTCAAGGGTTTCGGCATGAACATCCTGGCCTACGATCCGTACCCCGACCAGCGCTTTGCGGAAGAAGCCGGCATTACGTACACCACGCTGGACGACCTGTACTCCCGGTCCGACATCATTTCCCTGCACTGCCCCCTCACCCCGGAAACGGAATACCTGATTAATGCGGACTCCATCGGCAAAATGAAGGACGGCGTGATGATCATCAACACGGGACGCGGCAAGCTGATTAATACGGAAATGCTGATTGACGGCCTGAAATCAAAAAAAGTGGGGTCCGCCGGCCTGGACGTGTATGAAGAGGAAGGTGAATATTTTTACGAAGACAAGTCCGACCGAATCATTGACGACGACACCCTGGCGCGCCTGCTCTCCTTCAACAACGTCATCCTGACCTCCCACCAGGGCTTTTTCACGAAGGAAGCCCTGCACAACATTGCGGAAGTCACCCTGCACAACATCCGGGACTTCCTGGAAGGCAAGCCGCTGGCCAACCGCGTATCGCTCCAGTCACACTGAACGCACCCGGCACCTGCTTCCGTGAGGGGAATGCGCGCGGCTCCCATCCGTGTTTTCCCCGCAGGGCCGCCGTCCGGCATCCGTATGCCGGACGGCGCATGAAGTTCATGCGCCAGGGAATGCGCCCCGGCGGAGTGAGCGGAAAAGACGCCGCCGCTTTTCCGCGCCAGAGGACAGGCACGTCATAGGAAACAGTTTCACCCCCCTCTTTCTCCACTACCGGCCGCCTGACCGCGCGCATCACATTCCCTTCATAATCCCGGCTCTCCAGCGACCACTGCACGTTGTAAATGGGCGGAGCCCGGTACACGCATTCCACGGAAAGCTCCGGTATCCGGTACGGCGGGAAGGGAGCCGGAAAACAACAGCCTTGAACCAACTGGGAGAACGGGTTGCCGGGCATCCAGGAACAACTGCCTCCCCAGGGTAATGGAACAGCCGTTCAACTGGAAAAACAATTCGGCGGCAATCCAGTCCGTTCCCGCCTTTCCATTCAGGCCCGGCCATCTGTTTGCGGCCACCTCCACCACTTGCAGCAAGCACGGCACGGACGGCTTTTCCCGTTCCGCCGGCGGAAGGCTCTCCCATATAGGCCGCCACAGGCGACAGGCGCGTTTTTTCAGGCAGGATTACGGGCTGTTCAAAAGGTTCCTCGTCAAAGCCGTCCAGGACCTTTTCAGCCTTCAGCGCTCCCGTGTCCATTCCGGACAGGAGGAAAATCAGCAAATAACGTTTCATCATCAATCATCAGGGCAGCCAGGGGGTATTCCGGCCATCGTTGATTAAATGCTCTTGACGCATGGAGAACAAGCAGCTTTTCCTCTTTCTTCCTTCTCAATATACTACTGGAAATTTCCGGAAAATTATCCGGCCCAGCGTCAAGCTTCCCAGCTGTAAAAACTCCCTTGTTAAGTCCCTCCGGAGGCCGGAGAATCGCCGGCCCTCTCGCCATTCCGGAACCATATCCGGAGGGAAGGCACGAAAAATCCTGCCCACTTTTTTATTGACGGCAACAGCGTCTTGAAGGACAAGATGAAATAGATTAACATCTGTCTTTCAACTCCAACCATCCATATCCAACATGAAACTGCTCTTAATGCTGAATGCCTCCCTCCTGCTCTGCGCAGCCGTCCAGGCCAAATTCCCGGCGGACGGACTGATTAAAACGGCAGCCTCCGGCGCCATTCAGGGGAAGACCGTCCTGATGAAGGCTGAAAATGCGGAACTTTCCAAAAGCAAGCTGGCAAAAATACGGTCCGTCAAATTCATCGCCGGCATGGCGGAAAAAGACTCCGGCGCAAGCTGGGAAATCAACGTCGCCCAAGACGGGGAATACATCCTTGAAGCCTGGTACACGTTCCCCTGGACGGCTACCGCTTCCGCCCGCTATGAACTGAAATGCGGCGACAGCGCCCCCTTCCTGTGGAATGTGCCCACTTCCGGCGGCGGTGAGGCCGATGGGGGAATCTACCATCTGGGCCGCATGAACCTGGTTAAGGGAAAACAAACCTTTACGCTCAAGAAAAAAGGGAGGGACGGCATTTACATCCGCTATATCCGGCTCATTCCCGCCTCTATCTTCCCGGTAGTCCAGCCGGCGGCCAGCGGCAAAATCACGCTCTCGCCTGAAAACTGCCTCATCACGCATGCCCTGGCAAAAGATGCGGGAAAATTCAACATCCTGTCCCACTTCAGCTCCGTCAGCTGGGAAATCTTCACCAAAAACGGAGGAACCTATACGGTAACGACGGATTATGCCATTGCCGATCCCGCCTCCACCCTGTTCAAGCTGGGTTATTCCATCAATGACAAGCTGACGGAATTCACTTTTCCGGGAACCGGCGGATGGTCCCGGTTCGTAAAGCACTCCCCCGGCGTCCTTACCCTGCCGCCGGGAAAATGCACCCTGACCGTCAAGGGAATCACCAGCGGCGCGGAAACAAAGTCCATTGTACTTGCCCCCGCGCCATAGGCGCCGGGCCTCTTTTCCTCCGGAATCCGGCTCTTTAAAGGAAAAAGGGAGAAGGAACAGCCTTCATCATTTTTCTTTACGTCTCACGCCGTCTGTGGAAGATAGGAAACGGCTTGCCTGTCCGCCGGGCAAGCCGTCTCAGTACCAGCCTGTACCGGGACTTTCCCTGCGGAAAAACCCGTTCCGGGGTTCCGCGGCCGCGCACGTAAAATACGCATCGCCCCTTTTTCTGTAAGCACAATCACTTTTCGCCGTACTTATACCATGAGCACTCCGGCCCCTCTCTCTCCCTCCGTTCTGGCTCCCAAACCGCATTATGCCGCCCTGGACGGCCTGCGCGGCGTAGCCGCCGTCATGGTGGTCCTGTTCCACATGTTTGAAGGAAGCGCCAGGGACTTCCAATTCCACACGGACCAGATCATCAACCACGGCTATCTGTCCGTGGACTTCTTCTTCATGCTGTCCGGCTTCGTCATCGGGTATGCCTATGACGACCGCTGGGGAAAGATGAGCCTGTGGAATTTCTGCAAGCGGCGGCTGGTGCGCCTTCAACCCATGGTGGTCATGGGGATGCTGCTGGGTGGAGCCCTCTTTTACTTCCAGGGGTCTGAAATCTTCCCGAACATCGCACAGACCCCCGTATGGAAAATGCTGCTGGTCATGACCGTGGGGTTCACGCTGCTGCCCGTCCCCGTTTCCCTGGATATTCGCGGATGGACGGAAATGCACCCGCTGAACGGTCCGGCCTGGTCCCTCTTCTTCGAATACATCGCCAACATCCTTTACGCCGTGCTCATCAGGAAATTCACCAGCCGGTGGCTGGCGGTCCTGGTCTTCCTGGCGGCCTGCGCCCTCATCCACCAGTGCTACACGCAGGGCAACAACATCGGCGGCTGGACGCTGGACGTGGAACAGTGCCGCGTGGGATTGACGCGGCTCATGTTCCCCTTCTTCGGCGGCCTGCTCCTGTTCCGCCTGTGCAAGCCCGGCCGGGTCAGGCACGGCTTCTGGTGGTGCAGCCTGCTTCTGGTGGGAGCGCTGGCCATGCCGCACGTGGGCGGGGCGGAAAACTTCCGCCTGAACGGCCTGTATGACGCCTTCTGCATCATCGTCATCTTCCCCGCGGTGGTCTTTCTGGGAGCCAGCGACATCCCAGGCGACATCTCCTCCCGGGCCAGCCGGTTCCTGGGAAACATCTCCTACCCCCTTTACATCACCCACTACCCCATCGTTTACCTGTACCTGGCCTGGGTGCACGATGCGGAAGTGCCCTTTTCCCGCGCTCTCCCCGTGGCGGTGGGCGTCCTGTTCATCTGCATTGCCGTGGCCTACGGGTGCCTGAAGCTTTATGACGAACCTGTGCGCGCATGGCTTTCCAAACGCGTGCTGGCGCGGCGCGCACCGGAACAGCCCAGGCCGTAAAACGGAGCCCAGGGCATAACGGCGGTTCGGGGCGCCAGGAAAACAACGGGAGCGCCGGGACAAACATCTGCCTTGCCCCCGGCGCGGCCCAGCCGGATACTGGCGGCGGTCTTCCATGGAAAAACTGCCGACATCCTCCAAAGCGCTGCGCTACCTGCCCTTTCTTGTGGCATCGGCATTCTTCATGCAGATGCTGGATGCCACCATCCTGAACACGGCCATCCCCACCATCGCCCGCAGCTTCAACAGCCACCCGCTGCAGCTTCACTCCCTGGTGACGGCCTACATGCTTACCGTCTGCGTCCTGATACCGGCCTCCGGATGGATATCCGACAAGCTGGGCTCGCGCCGCACCTTCCTCTTCGCCATCTCCGTTTTCTCCGCGGGGTCCCTGCTGTGCGCCCTCTCCACCTCCGTCGCCATGATGACGGCGTGCCGCGTCATCCAGGGAATCGGGGGGGCCTTCCTGATGCCCGTAGGGCGTCTGGTCGTCCTGCGCTCCTATCCGCGCTCCATGTTCGTCAACGTTCTGAACATCGTGACGATTCCGGCGCTGCTGGGGCCTCTCCTGGGGCCGGTGCTGGGCGGCATCATCGTCCAGTACGCCTCCTGGCACTGGATCTTCCTGATCAACATTCCGGTGGGCATCGCAGGCCTGTGGGCCACCTGGAAACTGATGCCGGACCTTAAAGCGGTCCGGGAACAGAAATTCGACTGGGCGGGCTTCTTCCTCTTCTCCTCCTCCGCCGTGCTGGTCACCATGGGCCTCTCCACCGCAGGAGGCGCAGCCGACAAGACGCGCATGGCCCTGCTCCTGTCCTCCGGAGGCGTGTTCCAGCTCCTGTACTGGGTGCTGGCGTTCCGTTCAAAGGCGCCCATCTTCAGCCCCTCCCTGTTCCGCATCAGGAACTTCGCCATCGGCATCGCCGGCAACATCGTCTGCCGCCTGGGGGGAAGCTGCCTGCCGTACTTGATTCCGCTCTTCTTCCAAGTGGTGCTGGGTTACTCCGCCCTCCAGTCCGGCATGTCCCTGATTCCCCTGGCGCTGAGCAACCTGCTGGCAAAAACGGTCGCGCCGCGCCTGCTCGGCAAATTCGGCTACCGGAACATCATGGTCGTCAATACCTTTACCATCGGGACGCTGCTGGCCGCCTTCTACTTCATCAGCCCCGGCACCCACGAACTCATCCTGCTGGGCATGCTCGCCCTGCTGGGCGCGGCCAACTCCATTCAATTCACCTGCATGAACACCCTGACGCTGATTGATCTCCCCAACGCGGACGCCAGCAGCGGCAACTCCCTGCTCTCCACCATCATGCAGCTCTCCATCGCCGTCAGCATTGCCGCGGCCTCCCTGCTGCTGGACAGCTTCGGCGGCCATTCAGCCACTTCCGGAAAGGCCGTGGAAGCCGCCTTCCACGCCACCTTCGTCACCATCGGCGCCATTGCCGCGGCCAGCTCCTTCATCTTCGCCCTGGTGGATAAAAACAAGGGCATCACCCGCAGACGGAAAAAAGCGGCCTGACGCGCGGGAACGCGGCCCCCGCCTCTGTTCAGGAACAGGAAACGCTGTCCCCCGTTTCAAGGGAGCAGCACTGCGCGAACTGGGCGCGGGACTCTTCCAGGGTAATCGGCTTCTTGTCCGCCCCCAGCGCCACGTAAACCAGCTCCGCCTCCGTAATCTTGGCAATATTATTGCAGAGCTTCGTCAGGCGTTCCGCGTACACCTCCACCTTTACGGTGACGGAGGTGCGCCCCACCTTGATAATCTCCGTATAAAAGGAAACCACGTCGCCCACCAGCACGGGAGCTTCAAACGTCAGGCTGCTGACTGCACGCGTCACGATGTAGCGGCTCAACGCATAACGCATGGCCGTATTGGCTCCCGCCAGGTCCACTTGGCTCATCACCCAGCCGCCGAACACTTCCCCGCTCTGATTGGTGTCCGCAGGCATCGGTTCCACGCGCAGGGCGGGAATGCGTCCCTCCGGAAGCTGGGTATGGTGGTATGTATTTTCCATAAATAAGAACAATTATAAATTAACGGGCTCATGCTCATCTATCCCGGCCCTCTTGTAAAGAGCAAAACGCGGAAACGGAAGGCGGACAGCCCTGGAGGATTCCTCCAAGAAAGGAGAATACGTTTTCGCAGGACAATAAAGTATTGACGATAGATGTGTTATCAGTTTAAAAGGAACCATGCGGATTCCTCCTTCCCCGCCCATTGCCCTCGTCTCCCTTTCCCTGCTGGCCGTGCCGGTTTCCATGGCTGATACAACAGACTCCGGAACCTCCCCTTCCATTCAAAATGAGGGAAAAGAAAAAAAGGCGCCTCAATTCAAATTCACGCTGAGGGAATATACCCATCCCGGCGGAGAAGCTACCTGCGTGTTACGGGACAGTTCCTTCCCTTATCCCAAAGACTACATGCTGCAGGATTACCTGGCGGCCCTGGAGCAATTCCTGAAAGAACAGCAGGCCAGGGGAATGCCGCTGGAAAAAATCACTTGCTTTTCCACGCCTTCCCTGGGGCGGGCAAAGGACGTCCAGGAAAAATTCAAGCAGCTGGCGAGGGAGGGGAAAAGCCGTGTCTCCAAAAAGGACGGCCATTACATGAGCCTCTGCGTGAGGCTGGTACGGGAGGAAAAACTGCTCGCCCCCTACAGGGAAACCTTCAAGCGCTTCGGATTGGAGGTGGACGACACCCTTTTTGGAGAATCCAAAATGGCAAGGGCTCCCTTGGACGTGCCGGGAAGAAAAACCCCCGTCTATTATTTTACGGGAGGGATGGTGAACCTGAAGCAGGCTCCCCTGAAACAGCTGGAACAAAAGGCTCCATAAAAAATAAAAATGCGCCGGGACAAGCCGCTTTTACACCGGACGGTTGAATTTGTGCGTCTTATCCCGGCCTTTTTTACAATGGCCCGCAAGGACGGTTGTCCATTCCTTATGGACCGCGACCATGAACCCAAAATGAAAAAAGTGGACGGGGAGGAACATCCCGCTTCCGACTTCGCCTATGTTCCCGACCCGGAAAAGCCCTCCACCTGGAAACTGCCGATTTTCAACATGCATCATGTAGGGGGCGCCCTGGCCGCCATGACCAGTGACTACCGCGGCAATCCCGTGGAAATCCCGGAAGGAGACCGCCACGCCGTCATGAAAAAAATCCTGGCCCGGAAAGCGGAGCTGGAACAGGAAGAAAGCTGACTCCGGCTTCTTGCATTCCTTTTTTCTTCCGCCTGGAAACAAGCCGGGAAGGATGGCTTTCTCCCCTGGCTCCCTTGATTCTTTGCCATCCGGCAGGGTAAAACCTGCCGGACTTTTTTTGTTCCGCCGCCTGCTGCGCGCCGCGGGAGGCTCCGCAATTGTTCCCCCCGCTTATAAAAGAGGCAGACCTTCACCTCTTTTCTCCCCTTTATCCGTGTAATGGCATGGCCTTCCACCGCCGCCTGTGATAGAATCCCTCCACCCCTTATTCCGGGAAAACGGGAACGGCGCGGCGTTTAGCCGCCTTTTCCCGGACAACGGCTGCCGAATTTCCCGCAAAGGCGGAATACCCGGAACGCCATTCCTTCCTCTTTAAACGCCATGACCGGAGAAAAAGTGAAAAAATGCCTCTGGCTCTTCTGGATCAACCTCTTTATCGGGGCATTCACGTTCGGGGGCGGCTACATTGTCGTGCCGATGATCAATAAATACTTTGTCTGGAAAAAACGGCTGTTTTCCAAAGAGGAGCTTCTCTCCATGGCCGCCATCGCGCAATCCACGCCCGGAGCCATTGCCGTCAACCTCTCCGCGCTGGCGGGGCACCGCACCGCAGGCATGGCCGGAGTCGTTTGTAGCTGCCTGGGCGCCATCATCCCGCCGCTGGTCATTCTTTCCATCATCACCGTCTGGTATGACGCCTTCAGTTCCAATCCCGCCGTGGAAGCGGTCCTCCGGGGAATGCAGGCAGGCGTGGCGGCCCTCATTGTGGACATAGTCGTGGACATGTGGCAGATGATCCTGCGCAGAAAATCCGCCCTGCTGAACGCGCTGGTTCCGGGCGCGTTCCTCGCCAGCTTCGTCTTTCACGCCAACATCGCCGCCATTCTGGCCGTGTGCTGCCTCCTGAGCCTGTGGCACGTCCGGAAAACGCTGGGAAGGAGGGCCGGATGACTCAGGCATTATGGCAGCTTTTCAGCGTCTTTCTCCAGATCGGAGCGTTCAGCATCGGAGGCGGCTACGCCGTCATCCCGATGATCCGGGACCAGGTGGTCATTCACCAGGGCTGGATTACCCAGAAGGTTTTTACCGATATCATCACGATTTCCCAGATGACGCCAGGCCCTCTGGCCATCAACACCTCTACCTTCGTCGGGCTGCAAATCGCCGGCATTCCCGGCGCCGTGGCGGCCACCCTGGGATGCATCATTCCCGGCGTGGCGGCGGCGCTGCTGCTGCACCTTTTCTTCCAAAGGCATAAAAAATCCGCTTATGTTTCCGGGGTGCTGGAAGGGCTGAAAGCGGCTTCCGTGGGCCTGATCATGTCCGCGGGCGGCACCATCCTGCTGCTGACCTTCTGCGGCACTTTTGACTGGCACGCCATCGCGGAAGTGGACTTCCCGAGCATTCTCCTGTTCGGCGCGGCCCTGTTCGTCCTGCGGAAATGGAAAATGAACCCCATCCTGCTGATGACCCTGACGGGAGTGGCCGGATACTTCATTTACGGACTGTCCTGAAATCCGGCGCGGACGCGCTGAAAAACGGAGGAAGGTTCCCGCCCTCCCTCGGCGCAAATAGGATGAAAGGATCAAATCATTTGATCATCAAGCGGGTTAATCAGCACAACATAGCGGCTTTTCCCGAAAACGGATTGGAGAAATTCAACAGGATTCAAGGAAGACCAGTGAATGAACGGCTCTATCAGGATCAATGGAAATAACATTCAGAATAATCCTATATAAGTGAATATCAATGACATGCTGAAATAAAAGCATGTCTTCCCTTGAACAGGCTATCCAAATCCCGGTCATCACGGATAGGAAATGCGGAACACCGGAGAAAGGGACGCAGCCAGCTATCTTACGCATGGCGGGCGGCGCCTTCCTTCTCCCGGCAGTTTCACGCCAAAACATGACTGATGAAAAAATGAGCACTAAAGACATTCACGAAATGCAGGACCCGCGCGACGAATTCCGCCAGGAAGGGTATGAAAAACAGCAGCAGAAAGCTCCCGGGCTCCAGTCCGAAATGGAACCCGTGCCGGACGCCGGGGAACAGAGCTATCATGGCTGCGGCAAGCTCCGTGGACGGAAGGCCCTGGTCACGGGGGGAGATTCAGGCATAGGCCGTGCGGCCGCCATTGCGTATGCACGCGAAGGAGCCGACGTAGCCCTGAACTACCTTCCCGAAGAACAGAGCGATGCCGAGGAAGTGGCGGAGCTCATCAGGAAGGAAGGGCGGAACGCCGTCCTGCTGCCGGGCGACCTCAGCGATGAAGCCTTCTGTCAAAAACTCGTCAGGGACGCTCTGGAAAAACTTGGCGGCCTGGACATTCTGGCCCTGGTGGCCGGCAAGCAGGTAGCGGTGGAGGACATTCAGGACATTACCACGGAGCAATTGACCAAGACATTTGAAGTGAACGTTTTCTCCCTGTTCTGGATTGCCAAGGAAGCCCTTCCGCACCTCAAGCCGGGAGCGAGCATCATCACGTGTTCTTCCATCCAGGCCTACCAGCCCGGCAAGAACCTGGTGGACTATGCCTCCACGAAAGCGGCCATCATCGCCTTCAGCCGCGCCCTGGCCAAGCAGGTAGCCTCCAAGGGTATCCGGGTGAACGTGGTAGCTCCCGGCCCCATCTGGACGGCTCTGCAAGTGACCGGAGGCCAGTTGCAGAAGGACCTGCCGGAATTCGGGCAGAAAACGCCCCTCAAGCGGGCCGGACAGCCCGTGGAGCTCTCCGGCCTGTACGTCTTCCTCGCCTCTCAGGAATCCAGCTTCATCACTGCGGAAGTCTTCGGCGTCACCGGCGGCATGCATCTGGCCTGATACGGAAATCCGCGGCCCGGGAAAAGGCTTCATGCTGCCTGCCCGGCAAACCCGGAACCATGGCCCGTTCCCTTTCCGGACTCCCGGAAAGGGAAACTTTTGCCGCCTTCATCCCTCCGCGGAAGCATGAACTCCATTCATCCGTCAGGCAAACCCCAGCAGGCGCGCCGTTCCCGCCACCAGAAGGCACATCACGACGCCGCAGGCCGTCGGAATGGCGAAGGCAAGAACAGCCCACTTCCATTTGCCCGTCTCCTTGCGGACGGTGAGAAGAGCCGTTGAACACGGCCAGTGCATCAGGGAAAACAGCATGGTGCACAACGCCGTCACCCAGGTCCAACCGTTATTGGTCAGGAGGGACTTCAGCTCGTTCATATCGTCCATGTCCATCATGTTGTCGGAAGCCAGGTAACCCATGATGATGAGGGGGAAAACGATTTCATTGGCCGGAATGCCGAGGATGAACGCCATCAGGATCACGCCGTCCAGACCCATCAGCCGCCCGGCGGGGTCCAGCCACTGCGTGCCGTGGACAAGCAGGCTGGAGTCTCCAACGCGGATATTCGCCATCAGCCAGATGACGATTCCCGCCGGAGCCGCCACCATTACCGCGCGCCACAGGACCGCCAGGGTTCTGTCCAGAAAGGAGCGGACGATCACGCGGCCGATCTGGGGCTTGCGGTAGGGGGGCAGTTCCAGGGTAAAGGAAGACGGAGTTCCCTTGAGAATCGTATGGGACAGGAGGGCCGTTATCGCAAACGTCATTCCCACGCCCAGCCCGATCAGCAACACCAGGCCCGCCACGGAAGCCAGCGGCTGCAACCCGGACGCCACCGTCCCCGCAAAAAACATGGTCATGAGGGCAATCAGCGTCGGGAACCTGCCGTTGCAGGGGACGAAATTATTCGTCAAAATGGCTACGAGCCGTTCCCGGGGGGAATCGATAATCCGGCATCCGGTGATGCCCGCGGCATTGCAGCCGAACCCCATGCACATGGTCAGCGCCTGCTTGCCGCAGCCGCAGCATTTCTGGAACACCTTGTCCATGTTGAACGCCACGCGGGGCAGATAACCGGAATCCTCCAGCAGCGTGAACAGGGGGAAAAAGATGGCCATGGGCGGCAGCATGACGGATACGACCCACGCCACCACGCGGTAAACGCCCAGCACCAGCACGCCGTGCAGCCATTCCGGAGCATGCGCCAGGCGGAACAGGTCCGTCAGCGCCTCCTGGCCTTTTCCAAGCAGGTCGGCCAGCCATTGGGAAGGATAATTCGCCCCCACGATGGTGATCCAGAAAATCAGCACCATCAGGGCGAACATCAGGGGATAAGCCGTCCACCGCCCCATCAGCACCTTGTCGATGCGCCTGTCGCGCCCCAGCCCCCCTCCGTCCGGCAAAGCGACCACTCCCCTGCACAGGCGTTCCGCCTGTTCCACGAACACCGCCGCCACGCGGTCGCCAAAAGAACTGCCTGAAGAACCGGCTTCCGCGGCGGCGGCCTCACGGAGAATCTCCTGCACCTCCTTCTCCTCTCTCAAACCGGTTCCCGCGTACTGCTCCAGAAGCCGCAGCGTTCCTTCGTCCCCTTCCAGCAGCTTGACGGCTGCCCAGCGGGGCGACAAACCGCGCCACGGAAGACGCCCGGCCAACATTTCCAAACGCGCCAGCCACGGTTCCACGTGCTCCCCATAGGGCAGCCGGAGGGGGGGGCGCCTCTCTCCGGACCACGCCATCCGCTGCACCGTATCAGCCAGAACGTCCAGGCCTTCACCTTTCGCCGCCGATGCCGGAACCACGGGAACCCCCAGGCGTTTTTCCAAGAGCGGGCAGTCGATGCGGATGCCCTTCCGCCGGGCCTCATCCATTAAATTGACGCAGACCACTACATTTCCCGTCGTTTCCATCACCTGGAGGGCCAGGTTCAAATCCCGTTCCAGATTGGTGGCGGAACAGACGACAATGACGGCATCCGCGTCACCGAAACAAATGAAATCCCGTGCCGCCTCTTCATCCGAAGAACAGGCCAGCAGGGAATACGTGCCCGGCGTATCCACCAAAAGGTACTCCCGGGGACCGCGCCCCACAATGCCTTCCGCGCGGACGACCGTCTTGCCGGGCCAGTTCCCGGTATGCTGCCTCAGCCCCGTCAGCGCATTGAACACCGTGCTCTTTCCCACGTTGGGAGCGCCCGCCAGGGCCACGACGGGCATGCGTTCTTCCGCCGCGCCGGAAGATCCGCCCTTCTCCGTTCCGCTGTCCAGCCTCACCCGTTCTCCTTCCATGGCTGATTTCACGCGGACTTAACGGTAATCATTTCCAGATCGGAAGACCTGAACGCCATGACCGTTCCGCGCACAAGAAAAGCGACGGGGTCTCCGAACGGCCCCCGTTCCAGGCATTCCACCCGGGTGCCGGGAATCATGCCTATATCCATCAACCGCCGTCTCAAACGGCCTTCCATCCCGAGAGACTCAATCCTGGCAGTCTCCCCTTCAGGCAACTGGTTCAATGTCATTGTTAATTTTCTCCTTTCCGTTAATTGTTCATGCAGAAACTTCCACGAGGATGGCGTCAGCGGCGGCGGCAGGCAATTCCAGCCGCTGTCCTTCTTCCGCCTTCACCAGAAACGCTCCGCTGTGCGCTTCCGCCTCCATCAGGGCTACCGTTTCATGAAGATGGATGCCCAGGGAGGTGAGAAGCTCCAGCAGCTCTTTCGATTCGGGAACGCGCCTGATCACGGCCGGAATCCCTGCCGGGATGTCGGACAGGCGGGAAAGCGGCCCTTCCGGCAGCGGCCCGTCCTCCCTCCCCGGAATCCTCCTTCCGTGGGGGCACATCTCCGGATAACCGAGAAAACGGTCCAGTTTTTCCATCAAGCGGGGGGAAGCCGCATGTTCCAGCTTCTCCGCCTCTTCATGAACGTCCCCCCACGAATACCCGAGATGTTCCACCAGGAAAACCTCCCACAGCCGGTGAATGCGCACCAGCTGCATGGCGGCTTCCTCTCCCTTCCGCGTCAGGCGGATGGAGCGTCTTTCCATGCTCTCCACCAGGCCTTCCTTCTCCATCTTCCGGATAATCTCGCTGACGGAAGCGGCAGAAACGCCCAGATAATCAGCAATATGCCTGTTGCCGACCCTCTCCCTGCTCCGCTGGAGCTCGGCGATCGCTTTCAAATAATCTTCACGGCTGCTGGTCATGGCTCTGATGATCTCCTTCGTTATAAGGTATACCTAACAAAATGATATTTCGCTCAAACAAAAAAGCCTCTCCCGTGTCAGCAGAGCCATTTTTTTCCATTACGCAAACGGCAGGGAACGGCTTTGAAAAGGAATTAGGCGCATTCCTTCATTTCCCGGTTGTCCCCGCAGAAAGTTCCTGCTTGAATAAGGCATGTCCTTCGGCGGCACTGCTCTGTCTTTTCTTCTTTTAACGGCCCTGCTCCTTCCCACGGCGCATGGCGGCCCGCTGGATGCTCCCGTCATCACCCTTGGAGAGAAAAAAAGCCTGTTCGGAGAAAAGGCGCAGGCTAATGAATACGTCAGCTATGCCCTCTACTACTGGCCTGACCCCGCCAATCCGGAAGGCCCCTACAAGCCCATTGACGGCAAAAAGAACCAACGGCTCCGCAGCATGGACGACAGCGGCAAGATGGCCGCTTTTATCGGTACGGTTTGCAGCCTGGGACGCCAGTACGAACTCAACAGGGACCCGCGAGCCGCTTCCCGTGCCGGGGAATGGCTGAGAGCCTGGTTCATTGCTCCGGCAACCCGCATGCAGCCCCACCTGAAATACGCCCAGATCCGCCCCGGACACCGGACGGAAGGCGACGGAGGCGGCATCATAGACCTTTACCGCATGCCCGATTTTCTGGATGCCCTGGCGGCGTTGAAACGCTCCGGGGCCTTGACAAAAGAGGAATGGAAGCGGGTGGACGCGTGGCTGAACCAGTACTACGCATGGCTGGCCACCAGCAGGCAGGGCAGGCATGCGCATACGCGCAGCAACAACCATTACCTGTTCTATGTGGCGCAATGCGCCCATCTGGCTCACTTTCTGGGCCGCGACAACGAAGCGCGCCAATGGCTGGCGGAAGCCTTCGCCAACATGGACCGCCACATTGCCCCCGACGGTTCCCAGCCGGAAGAACTCAAGCGGGCGGAACCATGGCAATACAGTGTTTACACCCTTCAGGCCTGGGGCTACCTCGTGCAAATTGCGGAACGCATGGGAGATAAAAACTACCGTTACCGGAAAACGGCCGCCGGGGCTTCCATCCAGAAAGCTGCGGACTACCTCCTGCCGTTCCGTACCCATCCGGAAGCGTGGCCCTGGAAAGGCTCCAGGGCAGGAACCCCGCTTCCCGCCATCTTTGAACCGTCCCGGCCGGATAAGGAAAAACAGGACCGCCCTTGAACAACGGCAGCTATTAAAATTGCCTTTGATTCATTGGAAAAACCCTTGTTCGGTAGCATCACGGCACCCGGAAAGAGACGTTTTCCCGGGCAACCTATTCAGTAAGGAACTTTCCGGCGGCATCTTCCCTTCTCTTCGCGGCTTTCCATTCCCACGGCGGGATGGGATTCGGCTCCGCCCAAAGGCCTTTTTTGGACTTCCTGGCCTCCGCTTCAAGGGAAGCGAGTTTCCGGCTGGCGGAAAATTTTTTATAGATCCACGCCCATCCATCCTTCACCAACTCCTCATTGACGAACACCTTTCCATACCAGACTTCCCCCAAAATACGGCCGTACCTGTCATGCTGGCTGTACTTGACTGTAACCGTCTCTCCACAAATCAGCTTTTCCAGATACTCCTTGGCTCCTTCATACCCGTTTTGCCCCCTTTCCGGCGTATCAATTCCTTCAAGCCGTATCCGGCAGGTCCGCTTCTGTTCGGGCGTTTTTTCCAGGAGAGTAATGGTATCGCCGTCAATCACGTTAATCACAACTCCCCTGATACTTTCACCAAAAGCCATGCAAGAGCTCATCAGGAAAACCAGCAGCCATCTCATAAAAAAATGATATAATTCAAAAAATTGCAACAAGCAATCATTCTTTGGAGAAAGTCTTTCCCGCACCGGCCGTCCGGTCGCAAATGAAAACAAACATCCATGGCAGCACCGTTGGAATATGAGGTTCCAGAACGTTCATTGCGCTTCCCGGCACACCACACCGCAATCCCTGAACCTATTCCGAACCTGGCCGGAGCATTGATAGGCCAGACTGCATCACTGCTCCGCGCGGAAAAGCCTGCATTCCGCTGCCGGCTTAAGGATAACAGGAAGTTTCATGCAGTTACCCATGAAACCGCTTGAGAAAACCGCGCGTCCAGCAGGGAACCGGATGCCCGGCGGCATTCAGCAGGATGAAACACGGAACCCTGTTCACTTCTTCAATTCCTCGGCAATTCTGCCGAGGTTCTTTTCCGTTGCCTTCCTCAACTTTTCCTGCTGTTTCCAGTTCCAGGCTGTTCTTTCGGATACTCCGGCCTGTTCCGCCAGCCAGCGCACGGCGCTGCTCGTGTCACAGCCCGTTTTCTTCTGGATGACTTCCAGCAGTTGAGTGACATATTTGTTCATGGTTTCCCGGGTTGACGTTATTTCGATTCCCACGCCCGGCTGAATTCTCCGTCCCGGAACAGGGCCGCAATGCCGCTGAGCTGCTTGAGGCGCAACAATTCCTCCGCATCCATGCCGAGGTTTTTGAGTATCCACGCATCCGACATGCCCGCTTCCGTCAGTTCCTGGATAATGCTGGTCATCAGTCCGATATTGTGAGACCCGCGGGCACGGTTGTGCCTGATGGTGGAGGCCATGCGGTTTCCAAGAGGCTTGTCGATAACGGCCACCGGCATCATGCCATCCTCCCGTTCGTAGATGTCGCGGTAAGTTTTCATGATCTGGCAGCGGTGGAAGCCGTCAACGATTTCATAGGTGCCGTCCTCCAGTTGATAGCAGACAATCGGCATCGTGTAGCCGTCCTCCTTGATGCTCTGGTAGAGCAGCTTCATTTCAGGCGGCGCCACACTGTTCGGGTTATAGGCATTGGAGCGAATTTGATCCAGCGGAACGCGCCGGATTTGATAAACGGGGGATTGATAGGGGGGGTTCATGAAATGTTGCGGTATTTGTTGACGGCGGCACGGCGCCGGGCAATCGCTCCCTTGGTTGGACTGAATCCGGCATATCTGCAGAAATAGTCATTTTTCATGATGCAGATGCACATGCGCTTGTAAGAGGGCACCTGCCGGAAATTGCTGACGGGCATGTCGTCGGGATAACCCATGAATTGAACGATATCGCGTCCATCGTAGCGGCCCGATTTTCCCGTCACGGCAGCCAGCGGGTAGGCCGCCAGCACTTCATCGGCGGTTCCGGGATCGACGGTTCCCCCCTGCATCCAGTACCTTTTGGATTTTTCCAGGATGTTGTTGTAGTGGGCCGCCGTCCTCGCATCCATCGTGGAAAGCAGGAATTCATAATACGATTTCCAGGTATGGCCGGGCGGCAGCTTGATGGTTTTCCAGCCCATGGCCGTCGTGCCTCCGTACAGGCCCGTAAAATTGACGCCGTTGACCCGGCCGATCATGCGCGCCCAGTTGGAGGGATCGATCACTTTGTAGAGCTTCAGGCTTTCCTGGGCACAGTCGTTGAATGGGCTTGCCACCCGCATCTGCCCGGCAGTAAGGCCCGCCTGGTACAAGAGGTCATAAAGACGGTTGTAGTCAAAACCAAAGCGGGCGGTGGCCGTCCAAATATCGCTGACGCGCCAGTCATAGAGAGGGTAAACGTTGGCCGTCACGGCACTGGTCTGCGTAATCCACTTCCTGCCCTCGTAGGATCTCCTTTTTTTGCCGCGTGCCACGGCCGCGTACCTGTTGAGGCTTTCATCCGCCCGCAGCCCCACCATGACGGCGGTGGTGCCGCGCTTTTTGGCAAAATGGCGCGAGAGCTTGTCCTGGAATTCGTAGTCCACCATGCCGTGCCGGAACGGAACGTCCAGATTCCCTTCGTGAACCACATAGGGATTTTCCGGCATGGCCCGCACCCACAGTTTTTTTTTGGCGGCGTCCCACGGCGTCCAGTAAGGTTCCCCCAGGGCGCATGCCGACTGGGCCTTGATCGGCACGCAGTACCACATTTTACGGATGCCCGGGAACTGTTCCAGGAACGTCCGGGTCACATACTCGGTCGTCATCTGGTACTGGGCCTCATAATCAAGGTGGTACATGGTCAGCTTGTCCAGCAGACCGTGTTCGTCGGCGTAATTGTAGCACAGATTGAGCAGGACGCCGCTGTCCTTGCCGCCCGAGAAGGCCACCAGAACATTGTCAAACTCCTGGAAGCAATAGGCTATGCGCTCCAGGGCCGCTTCATAGACGTTTTTGTCCAGGTAGGTTTTCACAATTCTTCCAGAGCCTTTCTTCCGTCACCCATCGTCAATTCCCTGCCGGGCGGAAACACGCCGGCCCGGATACTATTGACGGAGGCCATGTATTTTTCCTGAAGTTCTTTTAGTGGCTTGCAGTCGATAGGGATATCCCATGCTTTTCCAAACAGGGCTGCAACGCCTTTATGCCCGCATAAGTAAATAACATCATGTTTTTCCATGTTTTAAAATACGCAGTAGGTGATTGTTCGCTGTTTTCCTGCAACAACGCCAACCTACTCAATTATTATAGCAGGTCAATGCTTTTACTGCAATTATTTCAGTAATTTTATTTCCATTCGCCTTCTTCTCAAAATACCTATGCTTTTTAGCGAGTAACGCCATTCCCGACGTTCCGCGTCCATGGAGGCATGGCCGCCCCCACTTCTCCGGAGCGTCCGCATTATTTTCAGCATCAATGTTCCGCTATGGGAATCACGGCCCTGAGCCTGGGGATGCAGGAGCAATTACATCCTTGGGCGTCACGTTGAATGGACAAATTCTGCGATGACGGCGTTATGCCCGGTCTCTCGTCACGAACGTTTTTCCCAAGCGCCATCCTGCGTCCGCATTTTTCAGATTGGCGAGGCAGCCTGCTGTTCCCTATTGAAGGAAAGATATCTGGCCTTTCTTTTTCAAAAGTCCGGAAGCCTGGCGGAATACGGCTCTGCCAGTCACGCTTTGAGCAAGTTGCCAGGTTCTCCTTCAGTGTTTCATGATGCCCTCCGGCACGCCAATTTCATGCCAAGACGGAATCAAAATCATGCTTCACTATGATTCACGGCCGATTTCGCATGAATTCCGCCTTTTTCACCCTGAACCGGGCAAAAAACAACCCTCACAAGCAGTTGCACTTGTGAGGGTTAGAAAATTAATGGCTCCCCCGGTTGGGCTCGAACCAACGACCTAGTGATTAACAGTCACCCGCTCTACCGCTGAGCTACAGGGGAGTTTGCGTTCCATGGAGCGCGGAGGGATTTTTACTGGAGGCACAGGCGTTTGGCAAGTACTTTTTTGTTTCTGTAGGCTTTTTGACGCAAAAAGGCTTCCGCGGCGTGGGCATGCCAACGGTGCTTCTTGACCTTTGAGGGGAGAATGCCCAGACTTTCAGCGACATGAGTGAACATCACCATCATATTGCTGTTCTGGCCGGCGACGGCATCGGGCCCGAGGTCATGGCGGAGGCCCTGAAAGTTCTGGACGCCGTAAGCGCCAAGTTTGGATTTACCGTGAGCCGCAAGGAGGCTTTTGTGGGCGGCGCGGGCATCGACCATTGCGGCAAGGCCCTTCCGGAAGAGACCATCCGAGCCTGTGAAGAGGCGGACGCCGTCCTGTTCGGCTCCGTAGGCGGCCCCAAGTGGGAGCACCTTCCCGCCAATGAACAGCCGGAGCGCGGCGCCCTGCTGCCGCTGAGAAAGCATTTCGGCCTGTACGCCAATCTGCGCCCGGGCGTATGCCTGCCTGCCCTGACCCACGCCTCTCCCATCAAGAATGAATTGATCGAAGGCGGTTTTGACATTTTATGCGTCCGGGAACTGACCGGCGGCCTGTACTTCGGCCAGCCCCGTTTCCGCGAACAGGAGGGGGACGACGAAGTCGTCGTGGATACCATGCGCTACCACAAGAGCGAGATGGTGCGCATCGCCAAAGTGGCGTTCGAGGCCGCGCGAGGGCGCCGCAAGCGCGTCACCAGCGTGGACAAGGCCAACGTGCTGACCAATTCCCTGCTGTGGCGCGAGACGATGATTGAGGTTTCCAGGGATTATCCGGACGTGGAACTGCTCCACATGTACGTGGACAATGCCGCCATGCAGCTGGTGCGCAATCCCCGCCAGTTTGACGTGCTGGTGACGGAGAACCTGTTCGGAGATATTCTTTCCGATGAAATGGCCATGATTTGCGGCTCCCTGGGCATGCTGCCCAGCGCCAGCCTGTGCCAGGGCGCACAGGACAACGGCCTGTTCTTCGGCCTTTACGAGCCCTCCGGCGGTTCCGCCCCGGACATTGCCGGCAAGGGCATTGCGAACCCGATCGCCCAGATTCTTTCCCTCTCCATGCTGCTGCGCTACTCCCTGGGAGAAAAAGCCGCGGCAGACGCCATTGACGCCGCCGTCCGCCGCGTGATTGACCAGGGCTGCCGCACGGGCGACCTGGCTACGGGCGCTCCCGGAGAAATCCGCGTGAATACGGCGGAAATGGGGGATGCCATCATCGCAGCCCTGTAAAAGGGCCGTTTTTCCGGCTCCGCAGGCGCTTCCATCCCCTGCGGGGCATTTTTCCTTCCGGAGGAAGGCTGGACTGCTCCTCTGTTTTTTCCTCACTTCCGGGTTTCTCCGGTTCTTCATCCATCTATCATGAACGTTCTTATCATTGGCCAGGGAATCGCCGGCAGCTGCCTGGCGTGGGAGTTGAAACGCCGCGGCGCGGATTTCACGATTGCGGACCGCCCCATCGCGGAAACGGCCTCCCGGGTGGCGGCCGGATTGGTGAATCCCCTGACGGGCCGGGCCTTCCGCCCCGGCTGGCGGCAGGAGGAATGCCTGTCCGCAGCGGAGGCCTTTTATCCGGAGACGGAACGGGAACTGGGCGGCCCCTGGTGGCAGAAGACCCCTATTTTCCGGGAACTGGAAACGGAGGACCAACTGGAAATCTGGCAGGAACGCCAGACGGCCCCGGAGTCCTGCGCCTATGCGGGCCCCCTTTTCCCATGGCCTGAACACTGGGAAGGCCGCGGAAAAGCCGCCTATACGCGCGGCTCCGCCGTGCTGCACGTGGAGGACATGGTCAACGCCATGCGGAGGTTTTTCACGGAACAGGGCCGTTTTGTGGAAGCGGACGTGTCCCCTGCGGATATCCGTCCGGATGAAAACGGCCTTTTCCATTGGAACGGCCAGACGTTTTCCCATATAGCCTGGTGCACCGGCTGGGAAGCCGGATGCCACCCGGACATGGCTCCCTTGAAGGGACGCCCTTCCAAGGGCACTATTCTGGACCTGGACCTGAAGGAGCTGGACTGGCACGCCGGCATCCTGCATTTCGGCCACTGGCTGGTTCACAACGGTTCTTTCTGGCGCTTCGGCGCCACTTACGCGTGGGCGTGGGACGCTCCCGGCATTCCGGAAGCCCCCGCCGTCCAGGAATTGATGCTGGACCTCGTCAAACGCTATTCCGGGGAGACGGGCTTCCTCCGCGCCCGCGCCGCCGTGCGCCCCATCATCCGGCGCAGCCAGCCCGTCGCCGGGCCCATTCCCGGCCTGAACGGCCAGTTCGTCTTCTCCGGACTGGGCAGCAAGGGAGTGACCACTTCCCCGTGGGCCGCGGCCCAGCTGGCGGAACATCTTGTGCACGGGGCGGAACTGCCGCCGGACCTGCTTCCCGCCGCGCTATGGAAATAATGCGGCGCGGTTCCCGTACTTCCTTGAACGGGACAGCTATTTTCCTTGTCAAAACGCCCTGAACACGATTACATGCGGCCTTATATGCGAGCGGAGAACGAGAACTGGGGAGATACGGTACGGGAGCATTTGTTTGACCAGCGCGGCGCCGTGATGGTGCACTGGCTGATCCTGCTCAATGTGGTCGTCTTTATCCTCGGGTTTTTCTTCCAGGTGGATATTCCACGGGATATTTACCCGCCGGGCCGTCTGGACCTGATCCAGCTTTACGGGGCCTACAGTGAATACACGTGCTTTCATGAAGGGGAACTGTGGCGGTTGTTTACCTACCAGTTCCTGCACGCCAATCTGGGGCACATCATGTTCAACATGATCGCCCTGTGGTTTTTCGGGCCGGTCGTGGAGGAACGCTTCGGCCATCTGCGCTTCCTGCTGTATTATCTTTTCTGCGGCGTGGCGGCGGCCCTGTTTTCCTCCCTGCTGGGGTACATGGGGTTCTTTGATCCGGAATGGCGCTTCATTCCCATGGTGGGGGCCTCCGGCTCCATTTACGGCATCATGGCCGCGTGCGCGGTGCTTTTTCCGCGCGCCCGGGTGCAGCTTCTGTTCCCTCCGGTCAATTTGAGCGTGCGCCAGTTCGCCCTGGCCGTCCTCGGCATCGCCTGCGCCGTCATTATTTTCCAGTGGAACAACGCGGGCGGGGAAGCCGGACACCTGGGCGGCATGTTCGCCGGGTTCATCCTGACATTGCTGATCCTGTGGAAGGAAAAACTGTCCTCTCCCAGGCGGAGGGTCGTTTCTTCCTCCCACCATTCCGCCTCGCACTCCGCACGCCGCCCCGCCGGTAGCCATCCCTCCGAAGAGGAGGTGGATGAAATCATGGAAAAAATATCCCGCTCCGGCCTGTCCAGCCTGACGGAAGAGGAACGGGAAGTTCTCCGGCGCGCCTCTCGCCGTTGAATTATTTGTTAGATATTCCCCGTATTTTTGTTATTTTTCTTTCTTTTTCATTATTTCCTCCTAGCATGGAGGAATGATGACGCGGCTGTATTCCTCCACCGTTCTGGGCGTGGATGGCGTAGAAGTGGAGGTGGAAGTGGATTTCCGCCCCATGGCGGAAAAACGCACCTTTATCGTGGGGCTGCCTGATGCGGCCGTGAAGGAGAGCGGGCAGCGCGTGGATACGGCCATCCAGAACAGCGGGCTGCCCTTCCAGCAGGGCGTTTTCGTCGTCAATCTGGCTCCGGCGGATTTAAGGAAGCAGGGACCGGGGTTTGACCTCCCCATCGCCCTGGGAATGGTCGCCGGAGCGGCGGAAAGGGACATGGACGCTTCTTCCTGGTGTATCGTGGGGGAATTGGCCCTGGATGGCGCCGTACGCCCCGTGCAGGGCATTCTGCCGCAGATTATGGAGGCGCGGCGCATGGGCAGGAAGCGCATCATGCTGCCACGTGCTAACGCACACGAAGGAACGCCCGTGCAGGGCGTGGAGATTTACCCCGTGGCTTCTCTGAAGGAGGCGTGGGCACTCCTTACCTCCTCCGTTCTGCCCCCTCCCTTCACGGCTTCCGGAAGAGAGGACCGGGAGGCCGAAGACAAGGAGGCAGCCGTTGACTTCGACGAGATCAAGGGGCAGCCCTATGCGCGCCGCGCCATGGAGATTGCGGCGGCAGGCGGCCATAACATCCTTCTCTGCGGTTCTCCGGGTTCGGGCAAGTCCATGCTGGCGCAGAGGCTCCCGACCATTCTCCCTCCGCTGAATCCGGAGGAAGCTCTGGAAACCAGTAAAATCCATTCCGTATGCGGACTGCTGAAACGGGGGAACGGCCTGGTGGCCCGGCGTCCGTTCCGGGCTCCGCACCATACCATTTCCGATGCCGGGCTGATGGGCGGAGGAGCGAATATCACGCCGGGGGAAGTGTCCCTGGCCCACAACGGCGTGCTCTTTCTGGACGAATTGCCGGAGTTCCGCCGCGCCGCGCTGGAAACTCTGCGGCAACCGCTGGAATCCGGCCAGGTGGTCATTTCCCGCGCTTCCGGCACCATGACGTTTCCGTGCCGCTTCATGCTGGCAGCCGCCATGAATCCGTGCCCCTGCGGCTATCTGGGCGACAGGAGAAGAACCTGCACCTGTCCCCCGGCGCAGGTCGCACGCTACCGCCGCAAGATTTCAGGACCGCTTCTGGACCGGTTCGACTTGCTGATGGAAGTTCCCGCCGTGGACCCCTCTATTCTGGCCTCCGTACCCGCCGGGGAATGTTCCGCCGGCATCAGGGAACGCGTGATGGCCGCCCGGCAGCTCCAGTGCAGCAGATATGCGGGCACTCCCTTCCGCAGCAATGCGGCACTTTCCGGAAAAGCGCTCCAGAGGCATTGCCGCCTGCTGCCGGAAAGCCGCGCCATCCTGCTCCGCGCCGTGGAAGAACTGGCCCTTTCCGCCAGAGCCTACGACCGCATTCTGAAGGTGGCCCGCACCATAGCGGATCTGGAGGGCAGCCCTGATATTCAGGATTCCCATTTGTATGAGGCCGTGCAGTACCGGGCCTTTGAACATTCTCTCCGGGAATAAACCATTCCGGAATGCCGCGTTACGCCATGCCAAAGCGTGCCTTTTCCGAACGGAAAAAGGAAAGGAGGCGTTTTTCAGGTCGCCTCCTTCCCGATTGAAAAGTGTACCGCTCACCGGTTCCGGGAACGCCGGAAGACGAGGGCTCCCAGGCCAAGCATTCCCAGAGATGCGGTAGCCGGTTCCGGAACGGTTTCATAGGATACCTGGATGTTGGCAAGCGTATAGGGGGAGGTGGCGCCGCCCGCGCCGCCGCGCACTCCGGCAACCAGCTTGTATCCTTCCCCCCACGCCAGGGGAGAATCCGCCATGTCCAGGGAAACGGTCGTCGTTCTTGAAGTGGAATCAAAGGTAAAGCTTTCCACGGTGGAAAGGTTCCGGACCAACGTTCCGGCGGAGTCGTAAATCGCCAGCACCATGGTGTAGCTCGTGATGACGGAGGTGGGCGTGTCACAGGAAAAGATGATGGAGGAAACAAGCTCTCCCTGCCGGGGGCCGCCCAGCACCATGGCAAAGGAGTCTCCGGCCACGCCGCTTCTGCCGCACAGGATGATGGAACCGACGTCATCATGGTTGACCCAGGTTCCCTCCCCATTCTGGGGCCAGTTGGCCAGGCTGTTGTTATTGCCTCCCGCATAGACGCCAAATTCACGGCCTTTTACTTTATCCAGCAGCTGGTTTCCCGTTTGCGGCGCCATGGTCGCGGTTTGCGACAGATTGGCTGATTCGGGCAGTTCGGCAATGATGGTAGCAGCATTTGCAGCCAGCACACTGGCGCAACTTATTAATACAGCACAATATCTATTTTTCATAAGTTACACACCATAATAAATTTATTATGGTGTGTCAATTTACATTTAAGAAGAAAAGTCTTTGAATTTTCCGCTTTTTCTGAAATCTGGCGCATCTTCTTGAGGTTGAATGGCCGAGCCGTTCCCCGTAATTCGCCGTTGCTGGATTTTTCTTTATAACCCTATTAAAATACCTGTTTTACGTGGAATTAAACTTTGGAATAAGGAGAACATGAAATGAAGTTATTTTTCTGCGGAGTTTCCGCAGGTTTTTACAGGAGCCGGGAGGCCCCTGCTCCCGGAAACGGTCTTTCCCCAGCGGGAGCATATGCCTCGCCCTCCCGTCTGCCGGCGCTCTTTTCCGGAAACGTTCAATACGCCGGGCCATCCCGGCTTTTTCACCCGTCACCCACGCAGAACAGCCGCTCCGCGGACATGCGCGGAACGGCTGTTCGCACGAGAAAGGAAAGACCGGTTTAACGGATGGCTTCTAGAGCCTGCTTGAGGTCCGCAATGATGTCTTCCGCGGCTTCCGTTCCCACGGAGAACCGGATGAGGTCTGGCCGGACACCCGCCTCCATGAGCTGCTCATCCGTCAACTGGCGGTGCGTATGGCTGGCGGGATGGAGGACGCAGGTGCGGGAATCCGCCACATGGGTAACGATGGCGGCCAGTTTCAGGCTGTCCATGAACTTGATGGCGCGTTCACGGCCGCCCTTGATGCCGAAGGTCACTACGCCGCAGGATTGCCCGTTGCGGAATTGCTTCTGCGCCAGGTCATGGTATTTGTTGGACGGCAGGCCCGGATAATTGATCCAGGCCACATCCTCCTGCCCTTGCAGGAATTCCGCCACCTTTTGCGCGTTTTCACAGTGCCGCGGCACGCGCAGGTGGAGGGTTTCCAGGCCCAGGTTGAGCAGGAAGGCATTCTGCGGGGATTGAATGGAACCCAGGTCGCGCATGAGCTGGACGGTCGCCTTGGTGATGTAGGCGCCCTTGCCGAAGCTCTTGCTGTAAGAAAGCCCGTGATAGGAAGGGTCCGGCTCCGTCAGGCCCGGGAATTTGTCCCTGTGGGCTTCCCAGTCAAAGTTGCCGCTGTCCACGATCACGCCGCCCACCGCCGCGGCATGGCCGTCCATGTACTTGGTGGTGGAGTGGGTGACGATATCCGCCCCCCATTCAAAGGGGCGGCAGTTGATGGGGGTGGCGAAGGTGTTGTCCACGATCAGGGGGACGCCGTGCGCATGGGCGATGTCCGCCATTTTGCGGATGTCCAGCACGCAAAGCGTGGGGTTGGAGATGGTTTCCGCAAAGAGGGCCTTCGTATTGGGACGGAAGGCTTTGGCGATTTCCTCCGCCGGGGCGTCCTGGTCCACAAAGGTGACCTCAATGCCCATTTTCCGGAACGTGACGGCAAAAAGGTTGTACGTGCCTCCGTAAATGGACGCGGTGCTGACGATGTGGTCCCCCGCCTCGCAGATGTTGAAGACGGCAAAGAAGGAGGCCGCCTGCCCGGAAGAGGTCAGAATGGCGGCCACGCCGCCTTCCAGTTCGGCGATTTTTCTGGCAACCGCCTCATTGGTGGGGTTCTGGAGGCGCGTATAGAAGAATCCGGCTTCCTCCAGATCGAACAGTTTGGCCATTTGTTCGCTGGTTTCATACTTGAACGTGGTGCTCTGGTAAATGGGCAATACGCGGGGTTCACCCTTTCTGGGGGTCCAACCCGCCTGCACGCACAGGGTTTCCGGTCTCAATTCCTGACTCATGATGCAGGGATGCTATGCCATGCCGCCTCCCTTGTAAAGCAGGGAAAGGAGGCATTTCCAGCCGCTCCCTGCCTCCCCGCCTTCGCGGTTACAATCAGCCGCGTTCAAGTGCCGGGAGGCTCTTGTTCCCAAAGACGGCCTGAGAAATATGCCACCGTATTTGGAGCTTCTTCCGGAGAAGGGAACAGCCTGCGGATTTTACCTGATTTCCGGCAGAGGGGTGGAAATTTCCTCTTCCGTCAGGTAGCAGCCGGGATCGGACCCGTACCAGTGCCCGTTGGCAAACGCGGCGCGCGTGCGGAAGCCGCCGCCGCACAGGGCAAAGTGCACGCAGCGGCCGCAGCGGCCTTCAATTTTTTTCTGCCGTTCCAGGGGATTGTCGGACCCGCGCAACTCAGGCAGCATCTCCGCCGCGGCCCCCGCCTTGGCGTCCCACAGATCGGAAAACAGGTTGTTCTTCACATTGCCCAGCGTGACGGATTGCCAGAATTGGTCCGGGTGCACCACGCCCTGCGTGTCAATGTTGGCGATGCCGCGGCCGGAGCTGTTTGCCCCGCCGCCGTTCCATTGAAGAAGGTTCAGGGTTTCCTTCGCCAGCGGGGAGCCTTCCCGGAGCTGGCGTAGCAGCAGGTAAATGCCGTCCGCTGGCTGGGTGACGGTCAGCACTTCACGGTTTTTGCCTTCCGCCTTCCATTCCTCCACGCGGGCAATCAGCGTATCCATGGCGTTCCGCGCTTCCTCCTGCGTCAACGTCTGCACTTCCACGCCGCGGCCCGTGGGCACCAGATGGTAGAAGCAGACGCGCTGGATGTCATTGGCGTCAATGAAGTCCAGAATCTGGTCCATGCACTGCACGTTGTTGCGGGTCAGCGTCAGGCGCAGGCCCGTCTTCTGCCCCACTTCACTGCAGAGCTTGAACCCGCGCACCGCCTGTTCAAAGGAGCCTTCCACTCCGCGGAACTTGTCATGAACGGCGCCGATGCCGTCCAGGGAAATGCCCACGTACGCCACGCCCAGTTCCTTGAACCGCGCGGCGGCCTCCGGCGTGATGCGGGTGCCGTTCGTGGAAATGGTCACTTTCAGCCCTTTTCCAGTGGCCCGTTCCAGCAGCTCCATGAAGCGCGGGTGCACCAGCGGCTCCCCGCCGGAGAACAGCAGGGCGTTCACCTTGTAGTCCGCCAGATCGTCAATGACCGCGCAGCACTGGTCCCAATCCAGCTCCCCTTCAAATTTCCGGGCGGAGGCGTCCGCATAGCAATGCACGCACTTGAGGTTGCAGGTGCGCGTGATGTTCCAGACCACAATGGGCTTGCGGACGCGGGACGAAGCCGGAGCGCAGGATTCCACGGCGCCTCCCGCGGAGCGGCCGTGCCCGTGGCCCTGTCCGTATCTCAAATGGTCCGCGGGCTGTTCCGCCCCTGTCCAAAGTCTGGTAATGTTAATCATGGTGTTGTGAAAGCCTGGGCTGGTAGGGGCAGAGGTTGTCTTCCGCCATCATGTCTCCGTAAACGGCATAGGCGCGGGAACGGGAGCCGCCGCAGACGGTGCGGTACTCGCACCGTCCGCATTTGCCTTCCAGTGCATTGTCATCCCGGAGTTTGAGGAAAAGGGGGTGCGTGCGGTAGATTTCCCCCGGATCATCCGTCCGCACGTTTCCCGCCGTAATGGGCAGGAATCCGGAAGGCTGGATTTCCCCGGTATGGGAGATGAACATGATGCCCTTGCCGTCCCGGGTGGGAACGGCGCGGCGCGCGGGCTTGCTCCCCTGCGCGCGGGCTTCCTGAAGCGCCACGCGGCGGTAATGGTGCCCTTCCGTGGTCTTGACGCCGAAGGGGACTTCACGGCTTACCTTGCTGAGTTTTTCCCAGACGGCCTCCACTTCTTCCGCCGTGGGCATTTCATCCATGGCGGCCCGGCCCGTAGGCACCAGCAGGAACACGCTCCACATGCCCGGCTGCATCTTCTTCATCAGCTCCACAAAGTCGTCAAACTCGCCCAGGGTGCTCTTGGTGATGGTGGTGTTGATTTGCAGGTGCATGCCCGCTTCCTTCGCCATTTCCGCCGCGCGCAGGGTCCGTTCATACGTGTGGGGAACGCCGCGGAAGGCGTCATGGGTGGCTTCATGCGCGCCGTCCAGGCTCAGGGACATGCTTTGAACCCCCGCCTCCTTCAAGGCATGGAAGTCCGCATGCAGCAGCCGGGCGGTAGCGGCGGGGCTCAATGCCACATGCAGCCCCTTGCCGGCCGCCGCGCGGATCAATTCCAGAATGTCCGGCCTCATGACAGGATCACCGCCCGTCAGCACCAGCATGGGGGGACGCAGCTCCGCCAATTGGTCAATCAGGCGCAGGGCTTCCTCATGGGTCAGTTCATCGGGATGAGGCCGCGGCTGGGCTACGGCGCGGCAATGCTTGCACGCCAGCGCGCAGGCGCGCGTCACTTCCCAGAAAACCAGGAAGGGGCGTTCATTGAGATCTGTTTCACTAAAAATCGGTCGCATTCCTCAGGACAGCCACTTTAGAACAATTATAATTTTTGACCAGTCCAAAAGAGGGGCATTCCCCCAAAAAGTTCACTTGGCCGCCTCTTCACGGATTTTCTGAACTTCCTTGGGCAGTTCGGAAAGGGAATTCAGGGCCTCCTTCAAATTCCTGGAGGCATCCGGAGAAAGCATGATGGCCGTCACATGCTTGACGATGGGCTGCATCATTTCCACAAGCTGCTGCTGCACTCCCGTCAGCTTGGCCTGCTGGTTGCGGGTGAGGGGCGGCAGGGCGGCCTGTTTCTTGGCGATGTCCAGCAGGGCGCCCCGGTAATGCCCTATCTGGTCCACGGCGGCCTTGCTGGTTTCCTCATCCTTCACCCTGGAAAGGGAATCATCCAGCTTTTTGACTTCATCCACGGTTTTTGCCAGCAGGGTTTCATGCGTGTTGCCCTCCGCATCCTTCGGGAACGGCTCCGCCTGCGCGGCCTTGTCCCGGGAAGCCTGTGCCAGTTCCGTCTGCACGGACTGCAAATCCATCAGGGCCTTCTGCAAGTCGGGCGTGAGCAGCCCTTCCTTTTTCAAGCGCGCAAGGGATTTCACCAATTCCCCGGAAATCTTCTGCACTTCCGTCATCTGGGCGGAAATCTGCGCCTGCTCCTGGGGCGTGGCGCCGGGCAGTTCCAACTGCCTTTTTCCGAGGTCCACCAGTTTTTCACGCACCTTTTTGACCGTTTTCACGGCGTCCGCCGCTCCGGGCTCGTCCGTCACCTTGTCCAGCGCCGCCGTAATTTCATGCATGCTGGCAACGCTTTCCTTGGTCAGGGAAAGATGGGTGTCCTGGGCAAATGCGGGGGCCGTCATGCAGACGGCAGCGCCCAGGCCGATGAAAGAAACTGTTTTATTCATGATGGGAAAGCCTTTCCGGTACGGAAGAATACGTTTTCCCCTTTTTCCCGTCAATGGCGGCTATTGTCAAGACCACTCAACCGCACCATATAAAAAGGGCTGTCTGCTTCATTACAGACAGCCCTTTTGAAATTTTTAACAGTGACCTTAGTCGCGCTGCTGGCGGGAGTACTTGTAGTAGCTCTGGAAGCTGAGTTCCGCAGGGAATTCGCTCAGGCCGCCGTTGGGATTGTATTCCTTAAGGCCGCTCATGCCGCAACGTCCCTGATAGGGGGGCTTGTACGTGCACTTGTAGGTGGGAGCCCAGAACGTGACAAGTTCATAGATGCCGTAGCCCATGCGTTCAAGCATGGTGGTGGTGCCATCAACAATGCCCACGGAAAAACCGGCATAGTCACCTTCGCGGCTCGTCCAGTTGATGATTCCCAGGGGAATTTCTTCAACGGAGTAAATGATGTTGGCGATGGCGCGGCCCAGCTTGCGGGTGGGGGTGTATTCGGAAGCGGGTGGAGCCTGAATGTCCGCACTGGCGACACCGATGGCGCCGGCGGCAAAAAGAGCTGAGATGATGGCACGTTTCATACTGATTGTTTATATAGTATAATTTGTCGAGGGAAAGCAACTCAAAAAAACAAAAAATCAATCTAATTCCGGACGGGGGTCCCGCGTCATGAGCTCCACAAGCGCTTCCATGGGCGGCTTGGATTCATAAAGAACGGAATAGACGGCGTCAATCAGCGGCGTCCTCACTCCCAGCTTCCGCGCAATTTCATAGACGGAGAGCGTGTTGGGCACCCCTTCCGCCACCATGCCCAGGGCGTCCAGAATTTCCTGGAGGCTTTTTCCTTCCGCCAGCCTCCGCCCCACCGTCTGGTTGCGGGAGTGGCGGGAATAGCAGGTGACGATGAGATCGCCCACGCCGGAAAGGCCCATGAAGGTTTCCCTGCGGCCTCCGCTGGCTACGCCGATGCGCGTCATTTCCGCCAGGCCGCGGGTCAGCAGGGCGGCCTGGGCGTTATCTCCCAGGTTCAGCCCCTCGCAAAGTCCGGCCCCGATGGCAAAGACGTTCTTGATGGTTCCCCCCAGCTGCATGCCGATGATGTCCGTAGCGGAATAAACGCGGAAGGTCTTGGAGGCGAATATCTGCTGCACCCAGTCTGCATATTTCGGATCCTCAAACCCGATCAGGGAGGCGGACGGGAGGCCCAGGCAGATGTCTTCCGCATGGTTGGGGCCGGAGAGCACGCCTATGGGATTGGAGGGCAGATATTCCTGAAGGATTTCCGTCATTCTTTTATGGGAGCCCTGTTCAATGCCCTTGGTGCAGGAGACGATGACGGCGTCCGGCCTCACCGGCAGGCCGCGCAGCCGCTGCGCTACGGAACGCATGGCTACGGAAGGCACCACCACCACGATGAGCTCCGCGTCCTTCACCTGGTCCAGGTCGCAAGTGGGATGGATGTTGGGGGCCAGGGGCGCGGCGGTTTCCGACAGGACCGGGCTGCGCCTGGTTTCAGCAAGCTGCCGGGCCTGCGCTTCTTCCGGCGTCCACAGGACGACTTCACATTCCCGGGTCGCCAGAACCATGGAGAGGGCCGTACCCCAGGAACCGGCGCCGATGACTGCTATTTTATGTAACCGATTCATCATCTTACTTGGACTTTTTGGAGTAGAAGGAGTGTTCCGTTCCATTGAGGAGCCTCACGATGTTGGAACGGTGCTTGAGAATGACCAGAGCCCCCACCACCGTGAAAAAGGCAATGTAAAGTATCTGGGGAGAAACGGTCCCGCCCTGGCAAAGCGGGTAGAACCACCATCCGGCGGCGATCATCGCCACGGCAGCCACCAGGCTGGCCAGCGACACGATGCCGGAGATTCCCATGAATACCAGCCACGCACCCAGGGCCACGCAGGCCACCACCGGATTGAGGGCAAACAAGACGCCCGCAGTCGTCGCCACGCCCTTTCCGCCCCTGAACCCAAGGAAACAGGTATAGGTATGGCCGAGCACCACGGCGAAACAGACGAGGACGACTACGGCGTTGAAGTCCCAGCCGCCTGCATCCCCCGTCAGGAACGGCAGCCAGTTCAGGGCGCCGAACACGGGCACGAACCCCTTTAAAAAATCCAGCGCAAAAACGGAGAGGCCCCACTTCCAGCCCAGCACGCGCCATGCATTGGTAGCGCCTATGTTGCAGGAACCCTCCCGCCTCAGGTCAAGGCCCCTGATCCTGCCGGCAAGGTAGCCGAACGGAACCGCTCCAACCAGGTAGGAGGCTGCAATATAGAGAACTATCCAGGCAATCATGTCGTGCGGAGAGTATTCTACCCCCCCGCCCGTCAAATGACAATGGGGAAATCGTCTCCGGGACGCTTCTTTCCGGCGGCCTGCTCCCGCGGAACAGCGGAACGTTCAACGGCCTTCCCCGGCACCGGATTTCCAGAAGGCTTCCTGCACCGCCCCCGTCCGGAGGAAAGGCCCTCTTTTAAAAAGCGACGCAGTAAAAACGGCACAGGCTCGCCCCGTGCTCGTGGGGAACATGCCCCCGGTCTTATTTTTCCTTTGCCGGAACGGGTTTATTTACCGTCCGTGCAGGGTTTCCGCATCACGGCGGCCCAGACGGAGGCATTGTCCTGCTGCGGTTCCAGCATGTCCTTCACCTGCTCCATGATGGTTCCCACCAGCTCCCGGCTGGAACAGTCCCTGGCCTTTTGGAGAGCCAGGAAAGAAGGCTCCCTCAGCAGTTCGCTCCAGACCTGCAAGCCGTCCGAGCAGGCCAGCACCGCATCCCCCGGATGCAGAAGCAGGGGCATCGCGCTGATGTCCACCAGTTCCATGGGCCCCCCCATGACGGCGGACCGCAGAACGCAGCGCTGGCGCAGAGCGCCCTGGAGGGACATTTCCCCCTTCCGGTAGAGGCAATCCGCAATGGGCCTCATGGAGTGGTCTTCATTCAGGCGGTCCATGCGGAAGCTGTCCGCTCCGCTCCATAAGTACAGGGGGGAATCCCCCACGCTGATCCACCACAGGGAATGGCCGCGGATGAAGACGGCCAGCAGCGTGGTTCCGGATTCCTCCGGCTCCTTCTGGATGGCGGCCAGCGCCCGGTTGGCGGCATGCAGCGCTTCCGTCAGACGCTCCGGAATATCCTCCACGCCGCTTTCCGCAAATACTGCGGCAAATTCCTGCGCCACCACGCAGGAGGCGCAGTCTCCGCGGAGATGGCCCCCCATGCCGTCGCACACGATGCCCAGCATCCCGCCGGCGGCGGGAAGGCTTTTAACCACGTCTTCCTGCTCACGGCGTTTGCCGATCCATTGGGCGGAAGCGCAGTCCAGGGTATCCGGGGTGGGGGGGGCCATGCGGCTGGTGGGCTGAATTAACTGTCCTTCCGTTTCAGTTGCGGGAAGAGCAGGACGTCGCGGATGGAAGAGGCGCCCGTCAGCATCATGATGACGCGGTCAATGCCGATGCCGATGCCGCCTGCGGAGGGCATGCCGTATTCCAGCGTTTCAATGAAGTCGTAGTCCACGCGCTGGGTTTCCCCGGCGGCCTGGTGTTCCAGGCGTTCCTTCTGCACGTCCGGGTCGTTCAGTTCCGAATAGCCGGGTGAGATTTCCTGCCCGTTGATCACCAGTTCATACACGTCCACCACGTCCGGGTTTTCTTTGTTCAGCTTGGCGAGGGGAACCAGGTCCTTGGCCACATGGGTGACGAAGCAGGGATTCATGGTTTTTTCCTCCACCAGCTTTTCATAAACCTGCTGGGAAACGTCCACATCCTTCATGTCCGGGCTGATTTCCACGTCCAGCTCCTCACAGCGGGCGCGGCGCGCCTCGGGAGAAATGTCAAACCAGTCCTGCCCGGCCACGGCGCGGATCAGGTCCTGGTAGTCGGCGCGCTTCCAGGGGCGGCTGAGGTCGATCGTGTAAAGCACGTTGCCTTCCGCGTCCTTGTGGTCAATCTGGAGGCCTCCGCAGAATTTTTCCGCCAGATGGCAGATGAGTTCCTCCACCATGTTCGCCATGGTTTCAAAATCGCCGCAGGCGCAGTAGGCTTCCAGCATCGTGAATTCCGGATTGTGGCGGCGGTCGATGCCTTCATTGCGGAAGCTGCGGTTGAGTTCAAAAATCTTGGTGAAGCCGCCTACCATCAGTCGCTTGAGGAAGAGTTCCGGAGCAATGCGCAGCGTCAGCGGCATGTCCAGCGCGTTATGGTACGTTTCAAACGGCTTGGCGGCGGCGCCCCCGGCCACGTCCTGAAGCATGGGGGTTTCCACTTCCAGATAGCCGCGTTCCTGGAGAAAGCGGCGGATTTCCGCAATCATGAGGGAGCGCGTGACGAACAGGGACGCGCTTTCCTCATTGGAAATGAGGTCCAGATGGCGCTTGCGGTAGGTGACCTCCTTGTCCGCCAGGCCATGCCATTTGTCCGGCAGGGGGCGGAGGCTCTTGGAAAGAATGGTCAGGCCGGAGACCTTCACGGTGGGTTCTCCGGTACGGGTCAGGAAGGTGGTTCCTTCAATGCCGATCCAGTCCCCGCGGTCCAGGAGCTTCCACAGCTTCCAGGTGGTTTCATCCACTTCATTCCTGTGCAGGAACCCCTGGATTTTGCCACGTACGTCTCCAATGACGAAAAACTGGGATTTGCCCATGTCGCGAATAGCCAGCAGGCGGCCGGCCACGGCTACCTGTTTGTCTTCCTGGAAATCGGCTTTCAATCCGGCGGGGGTAGTGGTCACGTCAAATCTTGCGCCGTAGGGATCAATCCCCAGCTCGCGGATTTTGGCGAGCTTGTCGCGGCGCACGGCAATAAGTTCGGATTCCGTCGTATTCGGATGTGCCTGCTGTTGTTCGGACATAGTGCGGGGATTTTAAAGGCTTGCCTCCGTTTTGGCTAGTGCATTGTCAGGCAGGGGGCATTTTTGGCGGCCTGTCCGGAACCGGGGACCGTTTTGCCCTCCTTTCCGGAGTCCGGGCGCCGGGGGACGCACCCGCCGGGGTGGATGCCCGTCCGCAGCCTCTGTAAAAAGGAGCGGGAGAACCACGCAAGGCACGATATTCAAAGGAATTGAAAAGAAACTGGTCTTATTATTAAAAAATAGCCGCCAAAACCCCACATACGCATAATTGCTTTTACCTTCGGCGTCAGACATGTTATAAATAACTCCGTTAAGGCGCACCTTATTTATCAATTATATACTATCCGTGCAGACTTATGAGTGATCAGACAACCGTAACTTACAGCACGATTGACGCTAACGAAGCCGTAGCCTCCGTAGCCTATCGTTTTTCTGAAGTCATTGCCATTTACCCCATTACACCGTCCTCTCCGATGGGTGAATCAGCCGAAAGCTGGGCCGCTGTCAACCGGAAGAACCTGTGGGGCACCGTTCCCTCCGTGGTGGAAATGCAGAGTGAAGGCGGCGCGGCAGGCACCGTTCACGGCGCCCTCCAGACCGGAGCCATGGCAACTACCTTCACCGCATCCCAGGGCCTCCTGCTGATGATCCCGAACATGTTCAAGATCGCAGGGGAACTGACTCCGGCCGTGTTCCATGTGGCCGCCCGTTCCCTGGCCTACCAGGGCCTCTCCATTTTCGGCGACCACAGCGACGTGATGAGCGCCCGCTCTTGCGGCTGGGCCATGCTGTGCGGCTCCTCCACGCAGGAAGCCGCGGACTTTGCCGCCATTTCCCACGCCGCCACGCTGGAATCCCGCGTTCCGTTCATGAACTTCTTTGACGGCTTCCGCACGTCCCATGAAATCGGCAAGATTGCAGATATCACGGACGATACGCTGAACGGCATGATCAAGCAGGAATGGGCGGACTCCTTCCGCGAACGCGCCCTGACGCCTGACGCTCCCGTGCTGCGCGGCACCGCCCAGAACCCGGACGTTTACTTCCAGGGCCGTGAAACGGTCAACCAGTTCTATGAAGCCACCCCCGCCATCGTGCAGAAGGCCATGGACAGGTTTGCGGACCTCACGGGCCGTTCCTACCATCTGGTGGACTACTCCGGCGCCCCGGACGCTGAACGCGTGATCATCCTGATGGGTTCCGGCGCGGAAGCCGTGGAAGAAACGGTGGAAGCCATGATCGCCCGTGAAAACGCCAAGGTGGGCGTGCTCAAGGTGCGCCTGTTCCGCCCCTTCCCCGCCGCGGAACTGATCAAGGCGCTCCCCTCCACGGTCAGGAAGATCGCCGTGCTGGACCGCACCAAGGAACCCGGCTCCCAGGGCGAACCGCTCCACCAGGACGTCATCCAGGCCCTCTTTGACGCCCAGGGCTCCGGCACGCTCCCCTTCACCAACGGCATGCCCAAGGTGGTAGGCGGCCGCTACGGCCTCTCCTCCAAGGAATTCACTCCCGCCATGGTCAAGGGCGTCTATGACAGCCTGGAACAGGACGCTCCCAAGAACCACTTCACCATCGGCATCAACGACGACGTGCTGGGCACCAGCATCCCGTACGATGAAGATTACTCCACGGAAGCGGACGACGTGACGCGCGCCATGTTCTTCGGCCTCGGTTCCGACGGTACCGTGGGCGCCAACAAGGACGCCATCAAGATCATCGGCCAGCACACGGACCTGTACGTTCAGGGCTACTTCGTGTACGACTCCAAGAAGGCCGGTTCCTCCACCATCTCCCACCTGCGCTTCGGCCCGCGCCCGATCAAGTCCACGTACCTGATCACCAAGGCGAACTTCCTGGCGCTGCACCAGCCCACGCTGCTGAACCTGTTTGACTTCCTGAAGAACGCCGCCAACGGCGCCACCTTCCTGATGAACAGCCCGCACCCCGCGGACAAGCTGTGGGACACGTTGCCCGCCCGCATGCAGCAGCAGATTCTGGACAAGAACCTCAAGCTTTACACGATTGACGCCTTCTCCGTGGCCCGGAAAACGGGCATGGGCGGCCGCATCAACATGATCATGCAGACCTGCTTCTTCAAGCTGGCCGGCGTGATTCCCGCTGATGAAGCCATCGGCTACATCAAGAAAGCCATCGCCAAGACCTACGCCAAGAAGGGGCAGGAAGTGGTGGACAAGAACATCGCCGCCGTGGACGCCACGCTGGAAAACCTGCACCGGGTGGACACCACCGGCAAAACCATCACCGGCCATGCCATTCCGCCCGTCATGTCCGCAGACGCTCCGGACTACGTCCAGAACGTCCTCGGCAAGATGATGTGCGGCGAAGGGGACAGCATCCCCGTCAGCCAGATGCCCGTGGACGGCACGTTCCCGAACGGCACTTCCCAGTACGAAAAGCGCAACCTGGCCCTGGACCTCCCGGAATGGGATCCCGCCCTCTGCATCCAGTGCGGCAAGTGCACGGCCGTTTGCCCGCACGCCGCCATCCGCAGCAAGTTCTTCTCTCCGGACGCCCTCTCCGGCGCGCCGGAAGGCTTTGAATGCCTGGATGCCAAGCATCCGGACTGGAAGGGTGAAAAATTCGTCATCCAGGTCTCCCCGAACGACTGCACGGGCTGCACGCTCTGCTCCGACGTCTGCCCGGCCAAGAGCAAGACGGACCCCACCCACAAGGCCCTGACCATGGTGCCCACCCTGAAGATTCACGACAAGGAGGAAGCCAACTGGGACTTCTTCATGAGCCTTCCGGACGTGGACCGCACCAAGGTAAGGACGGACAACATCCGCTCCATGCAGGTGCTGCGCCCGCTGTTTGAATTCTCCGGCGCCTGCGCCGGCTGCGGTGAAACCCCGTACGTGAAAATGCTCTCCCAGCTCTTCGGCAACCGCCTGGTGGTCGCCAACGCTACGGGCTGCTCCTCCATCTACGGCGGCAACCTGCCCACCACCCCGTGGTCCCATGACTCCGAAGGGCGCGGACCGGCCTGGTCCAACTCCCTGTTTGAAGACAACGCCGAATTCGGCCTTGGCTTCCGCGTCTCCCTGGACAAGCAGATGGAACACGCCATTGAGCTCCTCCATGAAGCCGCCGGCATCGTGGGCCAGGAACTGGTGGACCAGATCCTGACCAACCCGCAGAAGGATGAGGCGGACATCGCGCAGCAGCGTGAAAACATCGCCGAACTCAAGAAGAGAATCACCGGCAAGCCGGAATGCGCACGCCTCCTGACCATGGCGGACAAACTCGTCCGCAAGAGCGTCTGGATCCTCGGCGGCGACGGCTGGGCCTACGACATCGGCTACGGCGGCCTGGACCACATCCTGGCCAGCGGCAGGAACGTGAAGGTGCTGGTCATGGATACGGAAGTGTACTCCAACACCGGCGGCCAGTGCTCCAAGTCCACCCCGCGCGCTGCCGTGGCCAAGTTCGCCACGACCGGCAAGCCCGGCGTGAAAAAGGACCTGGGCCTCATGGCCATGACCTACGGGAACGTGTACGTGGCTTCCGTCGCCCTCGGCGCGAAGGACGAGCATACGCTGAAAGCCTTTGTGGAAGCGGAAGCCTATGACGGCCCCGCCATCATCATCGCCTACTCCCACTGCATCTCCCACGGCATCAACATGGCCAAGGGCCTGCAGCAGCAGAAGGCATGGGTGGATTCCGGCCGCATCCTGCTCTACCGCTACAATCCGGACCTGGCCCTCCAGGGCAAGAATCCGCTGATCGTGGAAGGCAAGGGACCGAAGGGCGACCTTCGCGACGTGCTTCTCAGCGAAAACCGCTTCAAGCTTCTGGCGAAGACCAACAAGGAAGGATTTGAAAAACTCCTTGAAGAAGCCCAGAAGGACGTCTGGCACCGCTGGAACCTGTACCAGAGCATTGCCAACATGGGCGCCGACAAGTCCGCGGAATAAAGCGTACAGCCGCTGAATTTCAACGCCCCTGCACGGTTCGTCCGGCAGGGGCGTTTTTATTCATTCAACAGGAGGGAGCTCTTTCCCGCGCTCCGGATACGGGCACCTTCCATGAACCCGGGCGCGCATTTGCGCTTCATGGAAGAAAATGGCCTGCTTACGTGGAAAGTGCATGCGGAAGTACCTCCGCGGAATGTACCCATTCTGGCCCCATGTCCCCGCTGGGGAAAGCCTATCAGCAAATGACCACGCCAAGCCCGCAGATCAAGGACATTCCTATTTTACGGTTCTTCCCCGCCCATGGGACTGCCCGGCGGCGTTTTATCATCTTTCAATGCGGTTTCAGCCGGAGATTGGAATAAGGGACAATTTTTTACCCCTTGGGGATTCTTCACGTTAAGAAACGCATCCATAGCCTGCACGGCTTCTTTCTGATTCCATTTCCGGGATTGCTCAAGGGCAGGACCGGAAATTTTCCTCCATTCTTTTTCCGCCTCTTTTAAAGAAACCGCCTTAAAACATTTCCACTGGGGAGCATCCTGTGTAAGAAGTTCAAAGAGGGACACAACCCAAACCGTTTCAGAGGGCATGTCCTCTGCCAATTTTTCCTGTTCAGGTGATGCAGGCGATTTTGTCTTTTCTTTTACTATTGTTTCAAACGGATCTTCACCCTCGGTTTCCTGGGAAAGAGGCACCCGGCGGCTGCCTGGGGAAAGGGAGCATGTTTTCTTAATGACGCCCGTATTTACATAAACGCTTTCCGTCTGCTCCATGCCGCTTTTCCAGCGGGTTCCATCTTTGGGATTGGTCTCTTCACAGCCGCTCCATTCCAATACCCTGCCATACTGTCCCGTCAGTTCCCATTGCTTCCATCCATAGGTAAAGCGATACCTGTTAACATACCTGTCAGGACAAAAATAATAAGCTTCTTCACCACGAAAAACACTGCCGATTTTCTTCCCGTGCAGGCAAAAGGAAGGAACCGTATAAAGATAAGAGTTATCCGCATTGCAGATAAACCTTACATGTTCATCCTGCGGGGGAGGAGTTCCAGCTATTTCAGGGTTCCGGTACAGGAAAATTCTTTCTTTTCCATGGTCTCCCACAAGATCAATTTCCTGCATAAAAACAAGGCCGCCGTTGGGGCCGTCTGAATTCTTTAATGCAGGATTCCAGCCCGTCCATGATTCAATAAGATCGCCCTGTCCGGAAACCTGTTTGCGAATATTCCACTGGAGAAAAGAAGGAAGCTGGGAAAAATGAAGGGAAAAAACAGGCGGCTGCTCTGCCGCCTTTAACAAGGCGGCAGAGCAGCATAAAAAGCATAATCCTGTGATTAAAGCATTCATTCTAAATTTGATTTACCCTGGACAGAACCCTGTCCACATAATCAAAATTATTGCTATTATATCTGGAAATGCACCATTGTCTAGAAGTATTCATCCAGGCGCAGTAGTGGCCGCTTTTTCCGGGATCATAAAGAAAACCGGGGGAGCGTACCTTGGTGCCGGGTTCGTTAATCTGCCGGGAACATTTGGAAGCTCCGTTATATGCCTTAAGCGTGCAAAGCTGGGCGATGGTACAGGCCGTTCCTTCCGCAAATGAATAATCATACGGAACCCCCTGGCCTGGATTGGTATCGGCCGCACGATAAACCGGGAGAGCACTTTCAGGCGCTTCCGCCTGCTGCTGCTGGAGTTGACGGAGCATCCACCTGTGCGCCTCATTGTATTTGACAAGGATGATTTGAAGGGCTGCCTGGATGTTTTTCTGCCAGTTCCATATTTGCTCCCTTGGGATGGCGGTATATATGCCGTCTCCCCCTGCCGTTCCCGTCACTTGAAAAATGCCGTAACCGCCGGCGCCGGCGGTATCCTGGCTATGAAGCGGAATTCCTTCCGCCCCGGGCTCCCTCCGGTACTTGCCGCCTCCGGCCAAAAATTGATTGTACAAGGATGACGGGGCATTACTCCAGGAGAAGGGGTAATAAACCGCCTCGCCGCCATATCCAAATGATTCGCTTTTGCCTACGGCGGGAAGACACCATTCCATGGAGGCCAAAGTATCCGGATACATTTGAAGCACGTAGGACTGAATATACCGGGTGCACATTTGATCGTCCGGATTCTGCCCTCCGATGCGGAAACGATAGATATCCGCTCCTGTATAGGAGGAGTGGCCGTTTTTGGATTTAATTTCAAATTCCAGACTGGCATTTCCTCCAAAAAAGCCTTCATTCACCTCTTCAAGCCAATCCGTATCCTCCGCAATATTCCATAAGGACACTGGCTGTTCTTTCCAATTTTCCTGAATGGAAGGGATATGTACTGTATCTTTATCCAAAACGGCCCGGTTGCGATCCCGGGTTCCGGCAGGGGCATCTGCATATTGGATCGCCGGGCGGCTGTAGCTTACCGTCAGCCTGGTTTTCCAGGAAAAACGCCCGGCATCCAACCCTTTTATTTCAAAATGCAAACTGGGCATTCTAGGACTGCTTTCCTGGCCGGAACCTGTCTCTGCATAATCAATCCATGCAATCGTGTCAGTATTCCTGCCGTCCACATATCCCAGCGCATCGGAATGATCATCTTCCTGCGGTACGACCAATCTTTCCGATACTCCAAACAGCGGAGCCGGAAAAGCCTTCAAGGTGACGGGATGAATATCCACTTCCGTAATCAGAGTTCCAAAAGTTCCGCCTTCCTCACATTCCATGGAGAGCCATATGTCCTCCCTTCCCGTATTGAATTCCTGGGAACGCTTGAGGCGCATCAGCAAGCATCTGTCTCTCCATTCCCCCGGGATAATTTCACCCTCCTTGACATTCAACGAGGCGATTACTTCTCCGGTATTCTGCGACGGGTCTCCCAGCGTGACTTTAACATGGTAACTATTGTTAACCTTGTTGCCATCATCACCGCGCCTGCCCCGGTCCTTCCACGAAATTACATAAAATCCCGCGGCATAATCCGGAGTGTCAAACGAGTCCCTGTCTTCAAAGAACATGATCCTTTGTTTGATGCCTCCGGAAGTTTTGTCAGAATCCAGCTCTGCACATGTAACATGATCACTTTCTACGGACCAGTATTCTATTTTTGTTCCGCGGAGGGCATACCATTTCCGGATTCTGGAAGCACGGTCGGAAGTTCCTTCCGTGGAAGAAATGAATCCATATTTAAATTCGACGCCTTCCGCATATCCCTGATCGTGTTTCTGATTTAATGCTCCCGTTGAACCCATCTTCCCGTTTTCAATCTTTATTTCATGCCGGGAATCACCGTTATTTATTGAAATTGCGTTATTCATTGCATTTAGTATTTTTATGGAATGCCATCGTAAATATCGGTTTTTTGGGATTCAACCATTACTTGACGAATTAAACACGGACGATACGTGCCTCTACTCCCTCCTGTTGAAAATAAGCAAATTCCATAAATGCTGCCACTACGGGCGGAAAGTCCAAAGGACTACCCAAACTGCTCGCTCCCAGAGGCGGAAGAACAATAAATAAAGCTTGCCCGTTGTCCCCCAGCAACCTGAAAGACAAGGACAAGCTTTTTATAAAAATAAAGAATCGAAAACGCGGAAGCTATAAAATCATCTAGCGGCTTCCGCCGTTTTACGGATGATTTCACGGGCCTTGCGCACGTCGTCCTCATGGGAATCGCCGCGGCTTCTTTCCACGGTGAAGAGCTTGGAAAGTTCCTCATCCATGCGGGCCACGGCGGCTTTCGCCTTCGGGTTCTTCGCGGCGCGGGCGCGCAGGATATTGACCTTTTCAAATTCTTCCAGCCCGTCGCGGAGTTTTTCAAACCGCAGGGAACTGAGGTTGCCGGGATAAACCAGGTAGCAGTCTCCCGCGGGCCAGTTGCCGAAGTCCGTCTTTTCAAACGGATTGCGGTTCCAGGAGTTGTAGGCCCACCTCAAAAAGCCGTCCAGATGGTTGGCGGCGGCAAAGAGGGGCAGCCATTCCGCCTCCGCCAGCGGGGAGATGGTAAAGGTGTTGGGCTTTTTGGGATGGACGCAAACATAGAACGTCGTCTTCTTCCCCTCTTTCTTGCGCTGCGCCAGGAGATCGCCCGTGACCGTGTCCGCATGGTCGAGCACGGGAGAGACGTCATACACGTCCCGGGTCATGGCGGTAGGCCGGTTGACGGCGGAGACGATCTTGAATTCCGGAGCATACTTGTCCAGCACGTTCTTGGCCGCCTTTACCATGGCGTCCGGCCGTTCATCCAGCCCGATGCAGGTCTTGTCCAGCCATCCCTTGCTCTTGACGTGCTTGCGGAAATCCGTCAGGAAAGGCCCCCAGATGGCTTCGTAGGAAGGGTCGTTCGGCTTGAGGTCCAGGAACTTGTATTTTCCGGTAGCTTCATCCAGATAACGGACTTTCATGTTCCACGGAATCATGGTGTAGCAGGATATCTGGCCCTTGACGCCCACCTCGTTGATCATGAAGGAAACCCATTTGTCAAAGTTGGCGTAGTTCCAGCGCATGGTTCCGTTCTTGCCCTTGATCCATTCGATCATGGGGGGGAACCAGTCGTAGGTCTGGGCGTTCCAGGCTTCATCAATCAGGGAGCAGGTAATGGCCTTCTGCCCGGCATCCGCCAGCCTCTTCATCACCGGCTTCATCAGCGCGAAATGTTCCGGAGACCACGGTTCCACATCATGCCAGCGCGCCACAGCCTGCGGATGCTGCCAAAGGTCCAGGTGAACCTGCCAATTGGCGGGCGCAGGCAGAGATTCCGGAGCCACTTCCAGAACTACGGGAACGCTCACGGGAGAGCCGCTTTCCGCGGAAACCACTATTTTTCCCTTGTACACGCCGGGTTTGGCGGACGGGGGAATGTTAACTTCCACCCAGACGGGACGCACGCCCCCGGCCTGCAGGTCACAGCTGTTTTCACTGCCGATGATATCTGAAATGAGCCTGTTGCCTCCCTTGGTGTAGCGTATCATGGAGGTCCGGACGGGAATGACCTGTCCGGCAGCATTTTTTACCCCGGCGCAGGTAGCGGATAACTGGGGCTGCGCCTGGGAAGACCAGACGGCAATCTGTCCGGCGGCGCGTTCGCCCCTCCAGCCGGACAGGCGCACGGAATCCTGAAGCATTTCCTGCCTGGGAGCGCCGCTGTAAGGGATGCGGTCATAATCCTTCACCGCCGCGGCTTGCAGGTTCAGGGCGGCATCAGGGCCGTAGCCCTTGATTTCCACCAGGTGCCCTCCCTTGTCATTGCCGGCGTTGTTGCCCAGGAAGGTGATTTTGACGTACCGGACCGTCTGGGGATTGAATTTGAAGGGGACGCCTTCCGAGGTGGCCGCAATGCTGTTGGAAGACTGGTCCGCCAGCATTTTCCAATTTTTGCCGTCTTCCGAGCCTTCTATTTTATACTTGTAAATGCGGCCCCCCTCCCAATACGGCCAGACATGCAGGGCGGAAAGCGCGCGGGGCTTCCCCATGTCTATCTGAAGCCAGACGGGAATGCCCTCACATCCCCAGTATTTGCCTGCGTTGTTCGCCTGGCCGTCCACGGCCAGTTCCGGACGGTCGTTGCCGTAATGCCCGGAAGCGGTGACTTTGGCCCCGGCAAACAGGTTGCCCGCATCACCCGTCGCTCCGGCGGAAACCAGGGCGGGTTCATATAGCGGGTGCCTGTCCGGCGACTGGGCCTGAACAAAAGACGTTAAGGCAATAACGGAACACAGAGGAAAAAGAAAACGGCGCATGCGTATATTACGTGCAGGAATTCCGTTTTCTCTCAAGAAAAAAGAGTGTTTCCGCTATTCCGCCAAAGGACGCACCGGAATGCCCCTGGAGGCAAAGTAGGTTTTGGCTTCCGGCACCGTGTATTCGCCGAAGTGGAAGATGGAAGCCGCCAGCACGGCGTCCGCCTTGCCCTCCACCAGCACGTCCACCATGTGGTCCAGGCTGCCCGCTCCTCCGCTGGCGATCACGGGAATGCGCACCGCCTCGCTGACGGCGCGGGTCAGTTCAATATCGTACCCGGTTTTGGCCCCGTCCGCATCCATGCTGGTCAGCAGGATTTCCCCGGCACCGCGGCGTTCCGCCTCCACGGCCCATTCCACGGCATCCAGCCCCACGAATTTACGGCCGCCATGAGTGGAAACGCCCCATTTGCCGGGCGCCTGCCTCTTGGCGTCAATGGCTACGACGATGCACTGGCTGCCGAAGGCTGCCGCGCCTTCATTGATCAGTTCCGGACGGTTGATGGCCGCCGTATTCAGGGACACCTTGTCCGCGCCCGCCAGAAGCATTTCACGCATGTCCATTACGGAACGGATGCCTCCTCCCACGGTCAGCGGCATGAAGCAGCAGGCCGCCGTGCGGCGCACCACGTCCACCATGGTGGCGCGGCCGTCGGAAGAAGCGGTGATGTCCAGAAAAACAAGCTCGTCCGCCTGCTGGGCATCATATGCCCTGGCGCATTCCACCGGGTCACCGGCATCCCTCAGGTTGACGAAATTGGTCCCCTTGACGACTCTGCCGTCCGTTACGTCCAGACATGGAATGATTCTTTTTGCCAGCACGGCCTTATCAAGCCATCACCGCCAGCAAAGGGAAAGCCTAAAATACGGCTTGCCGCAGGATGCCTATGATGGGAAAAAACGTCTCTTTCCTATAAATATCCCGTTGCAAGCTTTCTTTGTCATCTCCATCAAATTTGAAGACAATTCCTTGAATTTCAATAAATGGATAAATGTATAGAAAGCATTTTACACACGCTTTCCTCCTCCTGTTCAATAAATGTCTGCGGATTAAGAATCCGCAAACAATAAAAAATGTTAACAATTAATTTACTGTACATTTTAATACATTGAAAATACTATCATTATAGTATTCCTGGTCTTTTTTGAATTCATCCTTTCCATACTTGCTCCGCAAGTTATACAAAATTTGTATTTCACATAAAAAAACCGGATTCTTAATCCGGTAAACGGGTGGAAATACTTCCTTCCAGTATTTTTGACTCAAAAGTTTAATAAAATGAAGAAAACACTTTCTCTTCTGGCCGTCACGCTCCTCGGCATTTCCGGCGGCCACGCCGCCGTCACCCTGGTTTCCGGATTTTCCCGGTTTGACCAGACTTCACCGGACAGCGGCACCGCTGTTTCCGACCTGGGAACGAAGTCCCTCAGCTGGACGCTTAACGACGCTCTCTGGAATAACGACGGAACATGGACGTCCAATGCGACCAATTCAAAGAAAAACGGGCTTGACGTTTCCTCCCTTCAGCTTTCCGGAGCTGCCGGCTATACGGTGAACATTAACTTCTCCAGCGCCGCCAGCCTGGACAACACTGATTCCCTCTTCTGCGCTTCCATTGGCGGAACCGGTCTTAATTCCATTGTAGGACGCTATGAAAGCGGCAAGATAGGCATCGCCAACAATGGCGGCAGCTCGGGACGTCCCGCAAGCGGCTTAAGCAGCACCGCCATTGACTTCAACAGCCCGTTTTCACTGACTCTCTCCGTTCAGGCAGGGGGAGCCTACAGCGTGTTCATTACGCAGAACGGCACCACTCAGACCGTATCCTGGCCCAACATGGCCCAAGCCGGAAATCTGGACCAGCTCTATATCGGCTGCTGGGCAACCTTGAACGGGAACCAGAGTTCCCCGACGGTATCCGGCCTCAGCTTCTGGGAAGGCGCGGCAACGCAGGATGACCTGGCAGCCATCATCAACGTTCCGGAACCGGCCACTGCCTCCCTGAGCCTTCTGGGGCTGGGCGCACTGCTCCTGCGCCGCCGGAGAAAGTAAAATTTCCTCCTGTCGGGCCGCTGGCGGTTTCATGCAGCCAGCGGCTTTTGTTTTTTATCCCTTTGAATCCAACTGCCATGAAATTTTCATCACTTTACCGCAGTCTGCTGTTCATCCCCATAACGGCGGCTTTCATCGGCGCGGCAGAAGCCAAGACGCTTCAATTATACATCCTGACAGGACAATCCAATTCCCTGGGAGCCGTCAAGGGGTCTCCGGCGTCCGCGGAGCTGCTGGAACAGTACAGGTCCGATGGAAGCACCAAATTCTGGCACAATAATTTCAACAAGATCACCGGCAGTTCCGTAGACTGCAATCCGCCAGCTTCCTCTTCCTGGGGTTCTATCGTACCCCAGGTGTGCGGAACGGAGTCAAGCAATTACAACTGCATGGGGCCGGAGTACGGCTTTGCCGCCATGATGGAGCGCAAGGGATGGTCCCTGGGCGGCCCTGGCTCCGGACATGCGGACATGGGAATCGTCAAGGCTGCTCTGGACGGAGGAGGCAATTCCTATTGGAACAAAGGCACGAACGCCTATAATGCCATAGTGGAGACCGTCAGGAAGGCCTGTGAAAACGCCCTGGCCAACGGTTACGACAAGGTGGAGATCATGGGCGTAATGTACCTTCAAGGAGAGTCCAATACAGTCACTGACAGCAGTAATGCCGCCAATTCATTTTTAACGTTTCTGGACAACTTGCAGGGGGACCTTGCCCGGGATGGAGTGGACACCGGCCCTCTGGCGGCACATCAGGCCATTCTGGGAGAACAGGCCAAGTGGGGCACAACCAACGTCACGAATGCTGAAACGGGGGACGTCACCGGAGGATTCAACGGCAATGAAGGTTCTTCCGGAACAACCCGCGACCAGCAGGAAGCCCTGGCCCGGGCAAACGACAACATGGGCTGGGTTCCGACACGGGACCTCGCCAAAATCACCTCCGGCGACAACATGGGCGTCCATTACGACGGAAAGTCCCAGATCACCATCGGAGCGCGGTATGCCTATGAGGCGGCCAGGCTGGCCGGGTACGATACGGGTACGGTCCGCAGCGGAAATTACGACGCCGCTCTCTCTTCCACGGAAGCCTGGATGAACGGCAAGCTCCCCGTGGACAGCACGGCCGTCTGGGACGCAGCCTCCTCCGCCAAGGATAACATGGTGAGTTCCGCCGCCGGAACCAACGCCGTGCTTTACGGCATCAGGATTGAAGATACATACCTGAACACCATCACCATCCGGGGCGTGGCCGTTGACGGCAGTTCCGCTCCCTCCATGCAGGACGGCCATTTGATCCTGGGGAGCGGCGGCATCGACATCGCAACCGGAAAAAACCTGAACATCGCTTCCGTGCTGGAGCTTCAGGGCGACCAGCAATGGAACCTTGCGGGAGGAAGCACCCTGTCCATCCGGGGGAGCAGTTCTTCCGGCAACCATCAGCTCACGTTCATCACGGGAACGGGAGACGTCGCCATCCGCAATTCCACCCTTGCGGCTGATCCCTCCGGAATCGCCAGAGTGGAGGTCAGCGCCTACGTCAATACGGATGCCGCCGCTTTTACGGGAAACTGGACCGTCGGTCCCGGCGTGGAATTAACAATGAACGGCACGGATACCAAGACCGCCGGCTCCGGCTGGGGAACGGGCTCCGTCACGCTCCAGGGGGCAACCGTCCTTGCCGGCTGGGAACACGTGACGTCCAATACGTGGAGCAACCGTTTCATTCTGGAGGAAGGCACCGTTTCCTCCTTCGGGAGCTCCACCAACGCCACCGGAAAAGTCCTGACCCTGTCCGGCGGGATTTCCGGAAATGGGGCCTTGTCCAAGACCACCGGCAATACGCTGGTTCTGGCCCATGCCAATACCTATGCGGGAGGCACCCAAATCCGGGGAGGCACTTTGCGGCTCGGAGACAGAAACGCCCTGGGCACGGGAACGGCGGCCGTTCACATGGGAGGAACGCTGGATTTGAACCGTTATGACGTTTCCAACACCATCCGCCTGTCCGGAGGGGAGGTGCTGAACTGGGGCACCGTTGCGCGTGTGGAAATCGGCCACCAGGTGGTCTGGGCGGACCAGCACCTGGAAGGAACGCTCGCCTTGTCCGACGGCTCCCGCATCCTGGCCGGCAATTCCATGACGCTGGGAACGGGCGACAGCCTGGCGGCGGGAAATTTTACCGTGGAGCTTTCATCCATGAACCTGGTGGAAGGAGGCGAAGGGCTGGCCTCCATCATCATGACGGGAGGCGCCTTGAACCTGCTGGACGGCCTGACTCTGGACGTCAGCGGCATCCTTGCTCGCTCCGGCACCATGTCCTTCAGGATTACGGATATTTCAGGGGGTACCCTGGAAGGGCTTTCCTCCGCGGAAGATTTTTCCCTGGCAGAGGCCGCCCATGGCTGGAATGTGCTGGATTACGACGCTTCCACGGGAATCGTGACGCTTTCCGTGCCCGAACCGTCCTGTGCCCTGCTGGGGCTCCTGGGCATGGCGGCTCTGCTGGCAATGCGCCGCAGGGCCTGACTTTTTCCCCCTGCTCCCGAAGCCAGCAGGAGCGCCGCCAGCCTTTGCGGCGCTCCGTGACCGGACCTGAACAGCCCGGGGATTTAACTGGAAGTTATGCCTTCCTCCCCCCAGCCGCCTTTCCTCTGCGCGCGTTGGAAATAACCGGAGTAAACAGGGCGAAATGGGGCAAACGGCTTAATAGCTTTTCTTTCCATGTCCAGGTGCTAGACTCCGCGCAAGGCATCTCCACCCATGACAACCACACGCTCGGGATTTACCAAACTTGCAGCTATCTGCATTGCCATCCTTCTGGGGGCCGTCATCTGGGAGCTGGGGTGGCCCCTGACGCATGCGGAGCATGAATGGTCGCGCCTGATTGCGGCCGTCGCCACGCTGGGCCATTTGACGGGCGTGCTGGGCTCCTTCTTCCGGAAGGAGATCAACCGCCCTTCCCTGAGGCTGCTGATTTTCCAGATTATCTGCTGCCTGCTGATCTTCCTGCTGATCGCCAGGGAGCAGCAGGAGGACAGTTACATGAGGTTTACGGAGCTTTCCCGCCTGGTGATTACGGCAGGGCTGATCGCCATCCCCACGCTGATGTCCCTGACCAGGATTTTTGAATGGCTGCTGGGCAAGCAGAAAAAAGGGCGCCCGCTGATGGCTCCCGCCATGCAGTTTGTGACCTCCCTGGGGGTGGTCATCCTGGCGGGCACCGGGCTGCTTCTGCTCCCCAATTCCACGTATCCCGGCATCACGCTGAGCTTTACGGACGCCCTGTTCACCAGCACCAGCGCCGTGTGCGTCACCGGGCTGAACGCCGTGGACTTCGCCAGCACTTTCACCCCGCTGGGGGAAATGTTCACGCTTGCCCTCATCCAGATCGGCGGGTTCGGCATCATGACGTTCGCCTACTTCGTGGCCATGGTGGCGGGCCAGGGCTTTTCCCTGCGTGACCGCGTGCTGCTGACGGACCTGCTGGACGAAGGGAACCTGGGGTCCGTGGTCTCCTTCATCACCACCATCGTAGTCAGCACGCTGTTCATTGAACTGTGCGGGGCCGTCCTCCTGTACTTTTCCTGGGAAGGAAAGGATATCAACCTGATGGGGGAACCCCTGTGGTGGCACTCCCTCTTCCACTCCGTTTCCGCCTTCTGCAACGCGGGTTTTTCCACGTTCCCGATGAATCTGATGGAGCCGGGCATCCGCCTGTGCTACAGCGGGCAGGCCGTCATCATGGCGCTGATCGTATGCGGCGGCCTGGGATTCGGCATTTACAAGGAAATCAACTCCCGCCTGGTCAACCGCTTTCTGGCCAAGCACCGCCGCCTGCGCATGCAGTGGACCCCGTATTTCAAACTGGTGATGATCGCCACGGGCATTCTGCTGGCTGGGGGCGCCCTGTCCATTTTTGCCGTTTCCGCCCCCCACACTTCCGAACCGCTGGGGCAGCACCTCTGGAGCTGCCTTTTTGACAGCGTCACGGCCCGCACGGCGGGATTCAATATCAGCGACTACAGCCGCTACCTGCCCGCGGCCAGCCTCATCATGTGCGGCCTGATGGTGGTGGGCGGCAGCCCCGGCGGCACGGCGGGCGGCATGAGAACCACCACCTGCGCCATTGCGGGCGCGGAAATCCTGCGCATCCTCCGCGGCCGGGACCACGTGGAATTCTTCCACCGCCGCATTGACCAGCGCACCGTGGCGCGGTGCGTGATCACGGTGGTGGTCTCCTGCGCCTGGATCGGCTGTTTCACCATTCTTATTTGCAGCCTGGAGCCCGCCATGAGCTCACTGGATATCTTCTTTGAAAACTGCAGCGCTTTTGCTACGGTAGGCGTGTCGCGGGGAATCACGCCCAATCTGAGCGACCCTTCCAAGTATCTTCTCATCATCAACATGCTCGCCGGCCGCGTGGGGCTTTTCGCCTTCCTCATCGCGCTGGCCGGCACCCCTACCCCGCGGCATTACCGCTATCCATCCGTCAAAATTCCGTTAACCTGAACATACCATCATGAGATATACCGTTATCGGCCTGGGCCAGTTTGGACAGGAGCTCTGCACGGAGCTTTCCGCCCGCAACATTGAAGTAGTGGCCGTCGCCTCCACGGATGAAGAACTGGAGCAGATCAAGGACCTGGTGACTTACGCCGTGGTGACGGATTATACCAATCCGGCCGCCCTGCGGGAACTGGAGCTGGACGACCAGTCCGCCGTGATCGTCGCCATCGGGGACAGCTTTGAAGAAAACCTCCTCGTCGTCACGCACCTCCAGAAAATGGGCGTGCGCTACATCTACGCCCGCGTGATGAGCCCGGTGCACGAGCACATTTTAAGCCAAATGAACGTGTACGCGCTCATCAACCTGTCGCGCGTGGCCTCCAAGCAGCTCGCCAGCCAGCTGGAATCCCCGGAATTCCTGCGCGTCTCCCCCATGGATGAGAACCACAGCATCGTGGAAATAGCCGTGCCGCGCATCTGGGTGGGCAAACGCCTCCGGGACGTGGGCCTGCGCACGGAGCACCATCTCAACCTGCTCACCATCCGCCGCGGAGAAGCCCAGACCCCGCAGGGGCGCCGGGAAATTCTTTCCATCCCGCGCATTCCCGTCATTGGCACCCCTTCCCCGGACCTCGTCTTTGAAGACCACGACATCCTGATCCTGTTCGGCAAGGAGACGAACCTGATTGAATTCGCCCAGTTGTCCAAGGGCCTGTAAACCCGGACCAGTCCCATTCCGGAAACCGGTCTTTCAGGACAGCTCTTCAAAAGCGGTCATCAAGCGCTTTTCAGAGATACGGCCCTTGACGGAGATAGCGGGGGCGAAGACGGCCAGGCGGTATTCTTCCAGCAGATAGCCGTACTGCGTCCAGCGCGGGTCGCCGTCATGTTCCGGCAGGGCCTGATGCCAGGGGAGGTACACGCGTTCAAAGAGGTCCAGGCGTTCCAGCTCCCTGGCCAGGGGCTGCTGGCCGATGCGCCTGATGCGTTCCGCGATGCCCTGCATGTACCGTTTCAGGTCCGGCAGATGCTCCGCTCCATGCGCCCACAGGAAACGGGGCCGGAGCAGCCAGTCAAGCTGGCGCCGGAGGTCAGCCGTGATGCGCTCCGTATGGCGCACGCCCTGCTGGGCGGCGGCAAAGTCCCTGGCGGCATGCTCCGTGGCCGCTACCAGCTCCCAAATGTCCGCCACGCTGTGGGCGGCGTCAAAGAGGTTCTGGCGCAGGCTCATTTCCGCAGCGGCGAATTGTTCCGCCGTGCGCGGGAGGGGGCGGCCCATGGCGATCTCCGCGGAGACGTCCACCAGGTCGTCCGCATTGGTGGACGGGTCCCTGCCCAGCATGTGCAGGGAAAGCTTCCCTTCCAGTTTCAGCGGGAATTTCTTGCGGAGGTGGTTGAGCTGGTCCGTCTGGCGCAGGCGCATGAAGCGCAGGCAGCCTCTCCGGTGGGCTTCTTCCGCGCGCAGTTCATCCTCAAAAACGCGGACACCTACAGACGGGCCTTCATCCACCAGGGCTACGTAACCCGGCCTTCCCGCCACGTCCACCGTGCGCTCCAAATCTCCGCAGGTCCATTCCTTCATTCCGGTTACGGATACGATGTCCGCCGCTGTTTCCCGGAACCGGCGGGAGAGCTTTTTGCCCAGCCGCGCATTCAGCTCCGCAACGTCCGTACCCATGGCAAGCTCTTCTCCTTCGTCGTCGCAGACCCAGATTTTCGTGACCAGCTCCGCCGGAATGCGGTTCATGTCAAAGAAGGAGGGAGCGCAGAAACGCCCGGTTTCCGCTTCCACGAATTCCGCCAGCTTCTGCGCCAGCGGCCCGTCCGGCTCCAGGCCATGCCGCAGCTCTGCAAAGTAGGCGGCCTTCTGGCTGATGGGCTGGAGAAAGACGCGCAAGTCCTTGGGAAGGGTGCGCAGCAGGCATTCCGCCCGCTGGGCCAAATGGCCCGGGACGCCCCATTCCGGCAGCCATTCCGGCACGTCCGGCAACTGGTCGATATGGACGCCCAGCGTCACGCCGTCATCTTCCGCGCCGGGGTCATTCTGGTAATACACGGCGTATTCCGCGCCGCCGCAGGAAATTTCATCCGGAAAGCCGTCCAGAAGGTCCCTGCCCCAGAAATCATACATGGCCTCCTGCGGCGGAACGTGCAGGGCTTCCGGGTTGTCTTTTTCCATGCTTCCGGCCCAGCGCAGAAAGGCCCTGGCCGTGCAGCAGTCCTGCGGAATGAGCCTGTCAAAGAATTCAAAAACGCCTTCCTCGCACCAGACCTGGTCCGGGCGGCGCAGCTTCAGTTCTATCTGCCGCACTTCCTCCCGGAGCGTTTCCAGATGCCTGATGCATCCGGATTTCGTACGGAAGCCGCCGCCCAGCAGCCCTTCACGGATCATGATTTCCCGCGCATGGGCGGGATGAATGCGGCCATAGTGGACGCGCCTGTTGTCAATGATGCGCAGACCGCCGCACACCACGCGCTCCACGGCGTAAACCGCGCCCTGCTCCTTGTCCCACCGGGCTCCGGAATAGTGGGATTCACAGAGATGGGGAGCCACCTGTTCCACCCATTCCGGCTCCAGCCGGGCGGCGCGGCGCATCCACAGGCGCGTGGTGTCCACCAGCTCCACACCCATCACCCATTCGCTCCGCTTCTTGCGGCGGAACAGGCCGGAACCGGGAAAGATGCCGAAGGAGCGTCCCCCGGCGCCGCGGTATTCCCGGTTGTCCGCATCCCAGAGGCCGAACTGGCGCGGAACGCCCGCCAGGATGCTCCGGTGAATCATGGCGAAGGAAGCCTGCCGTTCCACTTCCGCCTCCAGGGGGGGGATCCTGCATTTCAAGGTCTCCTTCAGCAGCCGGGAAAGGTCTTCCCACAGGTTGAACCATTCCATCATGCGGTTGAAATTGAGGAAGTTTTTCCCGCACCATTTCCGGAGCTGGTTTTTGTGCCAGCGCCGGCCTTCCCGGAACTGCCACGCAGCCTTCCACAGTTTGAGCAGGGACAGGAAATCGCTGTCTTCATCCTTCCACTGCGCGTGGGCCTGGTCCGCCTTCTGCGCGGCATCCGCCGGACGTTCCCGGGGATCCATGATGCCCAGGCCGGCCACAATCACCAGCATCTCCGGCAGGGCCTGTTCATGCTGCGCTTCCAGCAGCATGCGGCCCAGCCGCGGGTCAATGGGCAGCCGCGCCAGCTTCCTGCCCACGGGCGTGAGCTGCCGGGCCTTGTCCAGGGCGCCGATTTCCCGCAGGGTGCGGTAGCCCTCCGTGACCAGCTTGGAGGAAGGAGGGTCCGGAAGGGGGAATTCCGGCATTTCCGGAAGACCCAGGTCCTTCATCCGGAGAAGAGCCCCGGCCAGCGCGCTGCGCCTGATTTCCGGGTCCGTGAAGTCCGGCCTGTCCTCCCAGTCCTCCTCACTGTACAGGCGGATGCAGACGCCCTCGCACACGCGGCCGCAGCGGCCAGCACGCTGGCGCGCGCTGGCCTTGGAGACGGGTTCTATCTGAAGCCGCTGCACCTGCCGCGCCGGACTGTAGCGGCTGACTCGCGCCAGGCCGGAGTCAATGACGTAAATGATGCCGGGAATGGTCAGGGACGTTTCCGCCACGTTGGTCGCCAGCACGATGCGGCGGCAGCCGCGTTCCGGATGAAAAATCCTTTGCTGGTCTCCAAGGCCCAGCCTGGCAAAGAGGGGGAGGATGCGCGTATTCCTCAAATTCCGGCCTTCCAGCTTTTCCGCCACTTCACGTATTTCACGCTCTCCGGGGAGGAAGACGAGCACGTCCCCGCGGTCGTCCAGGGTATCCAGCCAGTCCACGGCGCGCGCCACATGGGCGGGGAGCTCTTCATCATCACGCAGAGGAGGCAGGTAATGAAGGTCCACCGGATAGGTACGGCCTTCCACCTGGACGATGGGGGCGCCCCTGAAGAACTCGGAAAATCCTCCGGCATCCAGCGTAGCGGAGCTGATGACCAGCCGCAGATCCTTCCGCCTGTCCAGCAGAAGTTTCAGGTAGCCCAGCAGAAAGTCGATGTTGAGGCTGCGTTCATGGGCTTCATCCAGAATCAGGGTATGATACTGGCGCAGGTCCGGATCATGCTGCGTTTCTGCCAGCAGAATGCCGTCCGTCATGAACTTCAGGCGCGTGTCCGGCCCGGCTTTTTCCTCAAAGCGCACCTGGTAGCCCACCAGGCCGCCCAGTTCGCAATTCAGTTCTTCCGCCACACGGCGGGAAACGGAAGCCGCGGCCAGCCTTCTGGGCTGGGTGCACCCTACCGTGCCCCGCACCTCCCCGGCAAGCTCCATGGCCATTTTGGGAAGCTGGGTGGTCTTGCCGGACCCGGTTTCACCCACCACCACAATGACCTGATGCTCCCGCATCGCCGCCAGAATGTCGTCCCGGCGGCGGGAAATGGGGAGGTCCGGATAAGTGATGTTCATGATGGAGGGAGAAAAAAACCCTGCAAGAACGTCCTGCAGGGTTGATGGAAAAGCCGGAAAGGATTTCTTTACTGCCGGGGTTTGGGAAGGGCGATGCGGCCGCTCCGGGTCAGCATCTGCACGTCGTAATCCTCAATGAGAGACAGGAAGCGGTCAATCTTGTGCTCACCGCCCGTCACTTCAATGGTCAGGGCGTCCCGCGTGACGTCCACGATGCTGGCGCCCAGGATCTGGCAGAATTCAATGACTTCATGCCGCGAAGCGGAATCCACGCCGATGCGGGTCAATACCGTTTCCCGGTACACGTTGTCCGTGTTGCGGAAATCCACTACTTCCACCGTGTTGACGAGTTTTTCCAGATGCTTGATGATCTGGTCCAGAACATCCTCCTTTTCGCGTACGACGATGGTCATCCGTGAAAAGCGCGGGTCCTGGCTAGGGGCAACGTTCAACGAATGAATATTGTAGCCCCGTCCACTGAACAAACCGGCAATGCGGGCAAGCACGCCAAATTTGTTTTCAACAAGTACGGAGATAGTATGACGAGTCATAAGTTTAATTTCTTAAAGGTGATGCATTATAGGCGCTTTTGACTGCCAGTCAAGCCCGCGGCATAAGGATGCCGGAAAACGCTTCTCCGGATGCGGTCTTCCGCAGACGCCGCACAGGCGGAATTCAAAGCTCCCGCGGCATGATGGCGTTGCTCTTCGTCGCCGTGGGAATGCGGGGCAGCAGCGTCTTTTCGGAAACCGGGCGGGCATCCACTTTCACGTTGAACTGCTGCCCGTCACGGGAAACGGTCAGCAGGGCCGGCCCCTCCCTCAAAGCCCTGACCAGTGCATCCATAGTGCTGACGCTCTGATGATTCACGGCAAAGACCATGTCCCCGGCCTGGAGGATCTGCCCCACGGATTTCTTCGGATTCACCTGGATGACCAGCAATCCCCGCGCGCCGATGGACTGTTCCTCAGCGGTGAGTTCACGCAGGTGCATGCCCACTCCTTCCATAAAGTCCTCCCACGGAGAAGGAACGTTCTTTAAAATGTTGTCCCCCACTTTCAGGGTGACGTTCATTTTTTGTCCCTTGCGCCAGATTTTCAGCCGGAATTTGTCGCCGATGGAAAGATTTTCAATGTGGTCCTTCACATCCTTGTCGGTCTGGATGGGAACTTCATTGAAGCTCAGCATCACGTCTCCCGTCTGAAGGCCCGCCTGCTCCGCCGGGGAACCGGGCTTCACGATGTTGACTACTGCGCCGCCTGCTTCATGGTAGTCCAGGAAACTGCGGAGCGGGGGAGTATTGCGCACAATGTCCAGCCCCAGGTATCCTCTCATGGGGCGTCCATGCCTGCAAATCTGCTCAAAGCTGTGCACCACCAGATTGGAGGGAATGGCAAAGCCGATGCCAGCGTAGTTTTTCTCCACATTGGGAAGCACCGATTTGTTGATGCCGATGATTTCACCGCGGATGTTGATGAGAGGCCCTCCGGAATTGCCGGGAAAGATGCTGGCATCCGTCTGGATCAGGTCCAGGCCGGAATCCACCAGCTTGCGTTCACGGGCGCTGATGATGCCGCGGGAAACCGTCGTCCCCAGTCCATAGGGGTTGCCGCAGGCCAGGACGATCATGCCGGGTGCAATCTCGTCACTGTTGCCGAACGGAAGAGGCGTGAAGGCCATCGGGTTTTCCACCTGCAGCACGGCGATGTCCAGCTCCGGATCCACCCCAACCAGGCGCACGGAAACGCTTTTCCCGTTGCTCAGCGTGACGCGCAGCGCATGCTTGTTCTGAATGACATGGTAGGCGGTAATGATATGCCCCTCTTCCGTGACGATGACGCCGGAACCCAGGCCATGGACCGCCAGCCTTTTTTCAATCATGGATTCGCCGTCTTCGGAAGGCTGCGGCACGCTGGTCACGCCCGTGGTGTCTATGCTGACCAGCACCCGTTCCACCAGCCGGGCGACGCGTGAATATTCTTCATTGAGCTGGTGCAGGATGGGAACGTCCTCCTCCTTGAGTTCGGACTGCTGCGCCATCGTAAACACCTCAGACCGGAAGGAAACGTTTTTCTCCGTAACGCGGCTGTTCCACCTCCAATAGGCAACGGAGACGACGGTCATCATAACCGTCATCATGATGACAAGTAAAGCCCGTGTCCATATAGTCGATCTCATGGAAATGCCCTGCCGTAGTAACGATCAAACGGTTTGCGGCTTGATCACGAGGAGATGCCTGAAAAATGGACCTGGAAGACTCCAGCCGCTTTTTGACATTCCGGTTCTATTGATACTATTTAAGCCTATTCTCTTCAAATGAAAAAACTTTCAAATGACAAATACGTCTTTTAACGAGGCATATTTTATGATACCGTATGGGTACGGTTTTATGGGTACCAGCACTTTACAACAACAAGCCATTCACCTCGTTTTCGGTACGGACGAAGGAATGGTGCGTGAAAAGGCTTCCGGCATCTTTGCCGCCCTGACGGAAGGCACGAATGAATTTTCCCATGAAATCCTGGAAGCGGCCTGCGGCGATTCCGATGAAGCGGACCAGGTGACGCGCCAGGTCATGGAAGCCCTGCGCACGCTGCCGTTTTTTCCGGGCCGCAAGGTGGTCTGGATGAAGAACTGCAATTTTCTGGGGGATTCCGTCACGGGGCGTTCCTCCACCACGGAAGCGGCTCTGGACTCTCTCAGGCATCTGCTGGAAGCGGGGCTGGGACCGGACGTCCTGCTGCTCATCTCCGCCACCGAATTTGACAAGCGCCGTTCCTTTAACAAATTCCTGCTACAATCCGCCGCCGCGGAGGAACTGAACAAGCCGGACATCACCAAGGCCGGCTGGGAAGGCAGCCTGATGCCCCTTATCAACAAGGAGGCAGGCGCGCGGGGCATGAACTTCGATTCCGCCGCTCTGGAGTTATTCATTCACCGCGTCAGCGAATCCTCCCGCCAGATTATTTCCGAAATTGAAAAACTGGATCTTTATCTGGGCGCGGACAGGCGCACCGTGATGCCGGAGGATGTGGAGCGCATGGTTCCGCTGACGCGCACGGGCGTTATTTTTGAAATTTCACGTGCTCTGGAAAACAAGAAGAGCGATGCGGCCATCTCCCTGATTGACTTTCAACTGGAACGCGGTGAAAACGCCGTCACGATCATGCGCGCAGCGTTCATCCCCACGCTGAGAAATCTGCTGGCCGCCAGGCTTTTATGTGATGCGTTCAATCTGAAGCCCACCAACTTCAAGGAATTTACGGCCCGCATCTCCTCCCTGCCCTCCTATGCCGCGGCACTGATTCCCCTGAAAAAAGACGGCACTCCCAATGCGTACCCGCTTTTCCTGGCGGCGCAGAACGCTTCCAAATTCAAGACGGAACGGTTGAAGCAGACTTTAAAGGAATGCATGAAGGCGGACAAGGCCCTGGTATCTTCTTCGCTTGATCCGCGGCTGATTCTGCACCGTCTTGCCATTTGCTCCGCATCCTGATGAATTCCTCTCCTTCCTCCGCCTCCTCCCTGTTCGACGTCCTCGTCGTCGGCGCCGGGCACGCAGGCATTGAAGCGGCGTTGGCCGCCTCCCGCCTGGGGTGCTCCGTCGCCGTTCTGACCCACAACCTGGATACCATCGGGCAAATGTCCTGCAACCCGGCCATCGGGGGGCTTGCCAAAGGCCACATTGTCCGGGAAATAGACGCCCTGGGAGGGGCCATGGGACTGAATACGGATGCCACCGCCATCCAGTTCCGGATGCTGAACGCCTCCAAGGGGCCCAGCGTGCGCGCACCCCGCGCCCAATGCGACAAAACGGCCTACCGCGCACGAATGAAAATGGTTCTGGAAACCGCCCCGGGCATACGCCTGTTCCAGGGTGACGTGGTCAAACTGCTCGTCAACGGGGAGCAGCAGGTGACGGGAGCCGTCACTTCCCTGGACTACACCATCTGCGCGCGCAGCGTGGTCATCTGCTCCGGAACATTCATGCAGGGGCTGCTGCACGTGGGCCTTCAGCACATAACGGGAGGCCGCATGGGCTGCGCTCCTTCCAGCCTTTCCACCGACCTCGCCGCGCTTGGCTTTCAAGTGGAACGGCTTAAAACGGGCACTTCCCCGCGCGTCAATGGAAGATCCATTGACTTTTCCGTTTGTGAAATGCAGCCCGGAGACGCGCCGGAGGCTCTGTTCAGTTACCGTTCCCGCGACGTACTGAAACGTGCTTCCGAACCTTTCTGCACCCTGAACACATGGGGAGACGAAGACTTCCGCATGAAGCAAATGCCGTGCTGGATTACCTACACCAATCAGACCACCCACGACATTATCCGGGACAATTTAGAATTCAGCCCTCTCTATAGCGGCATCATTGAGGGCATAGGCCCCCGGTACTGTCCTTCCATTGAAGACAAAATCGTGCGCTTTGCGGAAAAAACCAGCCACCAGGTTTTCCTGGAGCCGGAAGGCCGCAGTACGGAGGAATTCTACCTCAATGGCGTTTCCACCTCCCTGCCCTACTCCGCGCAATGCGATTTCATCCACACCATCCCCGGCCTGGAAAACGCCCAACTGATTCGTCCGGGGTATGCGGTGGAATATGATTTCTGCCCTCCCACGCAGCTGCACCCTACTCTGGAAACCAAGCTGGTGGAAAACCTGTACTTTGCAGGACAAATCAACGGCACCTCCGGCTATGAAGAAGCCGCCGCGCAAGGTCTGATGGCAGGAACAAACGCCGCTCTGAAAACTCTGGGCAAGCCCTCCCTGGTGCTGCGCCGCGACCAGGCCTACATCGGCGTCATGATAGACGACCTTGTCACCAAGGGAACGGACGAACCGTACCGCATGTTCACCAGCCGGGCGGAATTCCGGCTGCTGCTGCGCCAGGACAACGCGGACCTGCGCCTGGCCCCCCTGGCTTTTGAAACGGGCCTCATCACCCGCGAAACGTTCAGGAAAACGGAAGACAGGCAAAACGCCATTGAGGAAGGAATAGCAAAAGCAGCTTTGCTTAAACATGAAGGCGTTTCCCTTTCCACCTGGCTCAAGAGGCCAGGCAATGACTGGACCCTGCTGCCTGAAGAACTGAAAAAAATGTTCCACGTGGAACATTTGGATGCCATTGCCACGGATATCCAGTACGAAGGCCACATTGAAAGACAGAAAAAACAGGCGGAAAAAATCACCCGGATGGAAAGTAAAATCATTCCTGCCGACATTGATTACGAACGCGTTCACGCCCTGAAAAAAGAAGCGGTCATCAAGCTGGGCAGCATACGTCCTGCCACTATCGGGCAGGCTTCCCGCATTCCGGGCATTACTCCGGCGGACATTGCCCTGCTGCTTGTTCATTTGCAAAAGCGCGGCAGGCAGCAGGCATGAAAGCCTGCGCCGTTTTCATGCCGGGGCTTTAAATTTGAATACGGCCCGGCTCCTGAATGCTGAAAACTTGCATGCACGGTAAAAGCCTCATGCTCTCCCTATGACCCGTTTTCCACTCCCTGCAGGCTCCGGTTTATAAACGAGGGGGAGGTCTTTTTCCTGAATATTTTCCCCTGTATGACCGATACGCTTCCGGCTCGGTTCATGCCATCCGGCTTGTCTTAAAAAAGGGACACGAACAGAGAGGATGCACAATGATGAGAAAAACCGCCGAATGGCAGGCTCATCGGTAATTAAAGATGCTTTCCCGGTTTAAAAACATCCGGAAGGCGAATGAATAATTGGCTGTGCCCGTTACCGGTAGCTTACGTCGCCCCGGATGCACACATCGCTTCCAAAGATGCTCACAACCGGCTGCTCAAGAAAGGCTTCACGTTCCAGGAATGAACCGCCCGTCACGCCGTCTGCGCCGCCGCCCGTTATGATGGGCGCGTAAAATCCCACCCATTCATCCACCAGGCCGGCTTTCAGGAATTCCCGGACCAGGCAGCCTCCCGCTTCCAGCAGGACAGTCCCTGTTTTTCTTTCATTATACAGATTTTTTAATAATTCCAAATAACTTGAAACGTTCTCTACAATCAGGGTCCGGTCACGGAATTCATCCGTCAGGCAAACGGAATCCGCAGGAATGGATGCGGCGTTGTGAGTCAGGATAATGCGCCAGGGCTGTTCCTTAAGGGAAGAAACGGGACGGTCCGGTTTTCTGATGGTCAGGGACGGATTGTCCAGGCGCATGGTATTTCCTCCGGTAAGAATCGCATCGCACTCAGCCCGCAGGGTATGTACGAAAGACCTGGATTTTTCATTCGTCAGCCACTGGGACCGTTCCGGACTGCGTGAAATGCGGCCGTCCAGGGACATGGCGCTCTTTGCGATCACCCATGGGCGCCCCTCCAGCATGTTCAGCCTGAATCCCCGGATTAAATGATCGCATTCCTTTTCCAGAATTCCGCGGGTGACCTGGATGCCTGCTCTCCCAAGAATATCAGCCGCGGCGCCGCGGTGTCTGGGATTGGGGTCTTGAGAGCCATAAACCACCCGTTTGAAATGGTGTTCCAGAATGGCTTCCGTACAGGGTGGCGTTTTTCCGGTGGTGCTGCACGGTTCCAGAGTAACGTACAGAGTGGAATCCGCAAACAGGGCCGCGTTGCCTCTGGCCGTTCCATCGGCAATAGCCTTCCTTTCCGCATGGGGCAGGCCGGCTTTTTCATGAAAACCGGAGCCGATCACCTGGTTTTCATGCACGATGACCGCTCCCACGCAGGGATTAGGGCTTGTCAGCCCGACCCCTTTTTCGGCCAGTTTTACGGCCACGTTCATCCAGCGCGTATCCTGGTCCTCCGTGTTCATGCCGACCTTGTAGCACGAATGCGCGAGAAAGGACAATCACGTTGTGTGATTGAAGAATATTAGATTTAACAATATTAAATTCCTTCTTCTTCTACCCTGTGCCCAGTGTGAACAACGTTTTTACCGCCTGGGAATGAATGGATTGAAACCATCCGACAGTGTGAATAAATTCGGTTCATAAAAATGTGGATAACATCTGAATAACTTATTCACACCATACTCACAGTTAATTGACTTATCCTTTCACAGGGTTATTGGCAAGTGGAACCGTGAAACGGAGCCGCACGTTCCGTCTTGCGGAAGCGCCGGAAGAAAGCATACCATTCCTCCATGAGGGTTGCCAGATTGATTTACATTCCGGAAAGGGACCATACCTTTCCCGCAACGAGCCCTGAGAGGCCCTTCCGCGGCTTTTCCGTGGCCGGGGTGAGCGTAGCCGCCTATTGTGCCTCCCGGCTCCGGGAAGCGGGCTTTGAGGCGGTTTTTAATCCGGAAGCCGCCGTTACGGAAAGTGCGGCGGAAGTGGTAGAGGTGTCCATGCATGATTTTTCCCCGGAAGCTGCCGCATGGCTTGCTTCCTGCGGGACAGGGGAAGTACGGAATGAAGAAGGGCGGCTGCTGGCCCGGAAAGGGCCGGGGAACGGACTGTCACGTGTTTTTTCCGGGCGGGAGGCGGCTGTGGAGCGCCTCGTCTATCCCTGGGACCTGCTGGACTGGCAGAAGAGAGTGATGGAGGGAATGGAGGGAGACGATTTTTCCGGGCGGCCGGGCGTTTACGTCCTGGGCAGTCTCCGTGTGGGAAAGGGCACCGTGGTGATGCCCGGCGTGGTGGTTGAGGGCTCCGCATGGGTGGGGGACGGCTGCCGCCTTGGGCCCAACTGCCATTTGAGGGGATATGTGTCCATGGGAAACGGCTGTGTAGCGGGGCAGGGGGTGGAACTGAAGAACTGCATCATCGGAGACGGGACGTTTATTCCCCATCTGAGCTATGCGGGTGATTCCATCATTGGCAGCGACGTCAATTTCGGGGCTGGAACGGTGTGTTCCAATTTCCGCCATGACGGCGGGGAGCACAGGATGATGGCGGCCGGAAGGCTGGAAATTACCGGAAGGAACAAGCTGGGAGCCGTCATTGGGGATCATGTGCGCCTGGGCTCCAATACCGTTGTTTTGCCGGGCAGGGTGGTTCCGCCCGGCGCCTGGACCATGCCGGGGGAAACATTCACGGGAACATGAATTCCGGGACGGAAGTGCCGGAATACGGAAAAGGCCGCATGCGGGGGAACCCTTCCCGGCATGCGGCCTCTTGCTGGATAACGGCAAATGCTTAGCAGCTCCGGCGGCGGCGCATCAGCAGGGCGGCCAGGCCCAGCAGCCCCAGGGAAGCAGTGGCCGCTTCCGGAACAGGAAGCACAACGCCGTCGTAAAATTTGATGTTGTTGACATCTATGGTTCCGTTCATGGGACGGGTGTTTCCAAAGGAAGCTCCAAATTGGGAGCCTGTCAGGGCAGGGGAGGACGGATTCCAGCCGGTGATCGTACCTGCCAGGGCGCCGTTGACGTACACGGAGAGAGTCTGGGAGGAAAGATCGGAAACGATGCTCAGATTGTTCCAGTTGTCCTGCTGGAGGTCCGTCCAGGTCAGGCCTGTATTGATGTTTCCGCCGGATTGGCCTCCAAATCCCTTGTTGTAAAAATAAAGTTCCCCGGAGGCATTGAATTCAAGTACCATGCTGTTGGATTCTCCGGAAACCGTTCCATTGGAATACAGGCTGAAAACGTCTTTCCAGGCGTTGTTGGTGGAACTCAGGTTTTTCAGGTCGAAGCTGACGGTGAAACTGCCTGAAATTCCCGCTATGCCAGAGTTGTAGGGCGTGCCTCCGCCGGAGCCGCTGCCGAAAGTGGCATAATCGTTGCCGGTTGTATAATTGAATGAACCGTTCCAGCCGGGAGCAGCTATTTGCGTTCCTTCCGTGGTCCACTCCCAGGAATAAATGGGAGAAGCCGCATGGGCCATGCCTCCCGCAACCAGTAAAGACAAAATAATGAATGAACGTTTCACAGAAATTCTGAAAGTCTTTGTTGTTTAAAATCGCCGAAGCTTGGCTGAAAAGTAGCGGATTTCGAATCCGGATGCCGTTCTTTTTCCTCTGGAAAGCGGCAAATTCATTGAACATATACACGATCCGGAAGAAGCACTGTTTATGTTTCCTTTCATGCTTTTATTTTTCCGTGATCTTTCTTTTTGTTAACCGGCTTGTTCTTAAAAAAATAATTTGACCCCGGATTCGAAATCCGCGTGCGCGTCAACCGGGAATTGTTCGTCGGAGAACGGACTTTTAAGAATACTTAAATAATTTGAAAAACCGTTTCATGCAAGATATGCCCGGAGAAATAGCATATTACTACATATGGTATGCTTTTAAAAAAATACTGCCAAATATTAGGGTTTGACGGAGAAATGGCTTGAATCACAGGAGGCACTTGTGAGAGGATGCGAGGCAGATAAAAGCACAGACACATGAAGTTTACCATTTCCAAGCAAGTATTTCTCGACGGTCTGAGACAGGTTGCCAGCGTGGTGTCTTCCAAGACGACGCTGCCCATTCTTTCCAACGTCAAGATTGAAGCTGAAAACGGCCAGGTACGTTTTACGGCTACGGATCTTGACGTATGCATCACCGGCGTAGTTCCCGCGAACGTGCTGCGCGAGGGCACCGTGACTCTTCCCGCCAAAAAGCTGGTGAGCATCATCAGCGAGCTTCCTGAAGCCGAAGTCCAGGTGGACGTCAACCAGCGCAACCAGGCGACTGTGGAATGCGGCCGCTCCCAGTTCAAGCTGAATGGCCTTCCGGCGGACGAATTCCCCGAACTGCCGTCCTTTGAACAGGCGACCGTGTACCAGGTGGACCAGAATTTGCTGCGCGACTGCATCCGCCGCACGGAATACGCCATCTCTACGGATACGACCCGCTACGTGCTGAACGGCATTTCCCTTTCCTTCCGCAACGGCAAGATGACTCTGGTGGCTACGGACGGCCGCCGCCTGGCCCTGGCGGAAACCGCCCTGGAATTCCCGGAAGAACAGCAACTGGACGCCATTCTGCCCACCAAGGCCGTTGGTGAACTCCGCCGCCTTCTGGATGAAGTGGGGACCGTCACCGTACGGTTCACCCGCAACCAGGCCGCTTTTGAAATCAATGATACGCTGCTGATCAGCAAGCTGATTGACGGCAATTACCCGAACTACCGCCAGGTAATCCCGACGGACTGCAAGGAAAGCATTGAACTGCCCTGCGGGGAACTGCTGGAAACGGTGCGCCGCGTGTCCCTCCTTTCCGTGGACAAAAGCACGAACATCAAGCTGAACTTCCGTGAAAACGAACTCGAAGTGGCTTCCAGCGCGGAAGGCGTGGGTGAAGCTCATGAATCCATGACGATCACTTATGCCGGAAGGCCGCTTTCCATTTCCTTCAACCCGGATTTCTTCATGGCTCCCCTGAAGACGATGGCCGGGGATACGATCATTACGTTGAACCTCATTGATGAAATGAGCCCGGGCGTATTGAAGATAGGTGATGAGTTCCTGTACGTGCTCATGCCAATGAGATCTCCCAACTGATTTTGATGGTACAAAATCATTCATACGAGAACAGGCGCCGTGCTGTCACGGCGCCTGTTTTTTATTGATTGAAAATGAAAGTGATGACTGGGTTATTCACATGAATGTTCTACGTGGAACATTTTTCATTTTCCACCGTCGGCAATAAACCGGACGGTGATTTCCGGGGGAGGGATAAAAAACAGGCGTGCCGGCATGGCACCGGAAAAAACGCGTATAAACACCTTCCGGCGCCGGGAACGTGCGGTTCAGGCGCAAGGGAAGGCACGGAGTGCCGCAGCGGGTCTAAGGAGGCTCCGCCGCGTCATTCGCTCAACAACCCCGGATCGGCGAACAAATCCGGAGCAAGATGGAAAGGATAGGAACCGGAGGCTTGCAGAATGGCTTCCCGTACGGGAGGCAGGGAACCGAAGCAGGAGGATTCCACATCCAGAATACGGCCGTCTTTCAGTTCAATCATCAGTCCGGGTTCAGATTCATGATCGGGCGTACATCCTATGCGCTCAATCAGTTCCCATGGAATTTCCTTGCGTGAAATGCTGTTGCCCCAGGAGATGGAGGAGGAAGTGATTGTGAGAAAATAAGGTCTCCCCAGAATGACGGGAAGCCACAGGAACAAGAGAAGAGCGCCGAGGAGAAAGCTCCACCATCCGGACCCGAAGAATGCCCAGGCCAGGCCGCACCCCAGGGTGCCGAGGAGTCTCCCTCCCAGCCGGTAGCTGCGGTAGGAATAATAAGTGTTCATGAGTTGCGAAGTCAATGAAGCGTCAGGCCGGCCAGGGAACGCGAAGCCCCCAGCCGTACTCTGTACGATACTCCTTCATTCCTGCAAAGACAAGATGATAAGTCAGGAAATCCAGTCCAGCATGTCCGGCGGCAGGGAACCGCGGGAGCGGATCAGGGAAAGGAAAGCTTCCTCCATTTCCGGAGGCGGCGGAAAAATGCCCGGCATGGCGCGGCCTGCGGCAAGCTCCACGGAGCCCAGGTTATGGAGCGCCAGGGGAGGGTCTATGTAGCACATTTGCGTAGGGTCCGGCAGAATGAAATTAAGGGGGCGGCCTCCGTTCAGCAGGCGGTTCTTCGGGATCTCCGGCCCCCATTCGTCCTCCACGCCCATATTGGCCAGCAGAACGCCGGAGGAGCGGGTCACAGCGGGGTCAATCACTCCTGACAGGGCATGCCGCCGCCCTGTGGCCGTGACGGCGCAGAAGGCATGCCTGACTGCATTGGTGAGAGCTTCTCCATCCGTTGCGCGCACGAATGAGGCGGAGGACAGAGGGAGAGGTTTTTCCTCCACATCCGCCACGATAACGTTCAAGCCCCGCCTGAGCGCGTGCAGAACGATTCCGCGGCCCACTTTTCCGTACCCGATGACTACCAAGGTCCGTCCCGGGCCACTCTCAATTCCCAGCGCTTCCAGCGCGCGGAAAAAGCTTTCCCCGGTTCCCAGGCAGGTTTCTATCTGCTTGATTTTTCCGGCGTCCACCATCCACACGGGCTGTGTGCAGCGCGTATAATGCTGCGCTCCGGACCGGGTCAGTTCCACATACCCGCAGCGGCTGGGAACATGGCTGAGCGCCCCGGCGCAGTCCATCACCACATCATAGGGTCCGTCCGCCCGTTCCGCCTCCACCACGGGTATTCCATACCTGCCCAGCAGCGCGACCGTTTCCGGATCGTGGGGCATCACCGGAGAGACTGCTGCCGTCAACTCCGCTCCCGCCGCCAGCAGGGCGGCGTATTTGGCGCAGGTATTCCGGAATACGGGGGAGGCGTCAATCACACGGCATCCCTCCAACGGGCGGCTTTCCGCCCACGTTTCACACTGGTGCAGAAGCACGGGAAATTCTTCCTGCCGGTAGAAGGGGGACAAATCTTCCAGAATGCGCGCCGGAGATACAGGCATGGCAAAAATTGTAAGGGTTCTACGGATGGAGGGCAATCTTTCTCCTCTCGTTTTCATAGAAAAACTTCGGAAAAGATGTATTTTTTGTTTAAGGGTTTTCAGAAGTTGCGGCAAATTCGAAAAGACAAACTACTGAATCATCAACCATTCTTTCTCCATGAGAGAGACATTTTTTACAGGAATTTGACTGGCGCCAAGCAGGAATGACATCCTATTGTGGATTTTTTCTAACAAATAGATAATATTGATGTCTGTAAAAGGAAGGCGCTGATTATAAAAATTATTATATTATATTTTGATGG
>NZ_JABFCI010000059.1:0-356 GCF_017566105.1 Akkermansia sp. GGCC_0220 | reverse complement strand
ATCACTATTGATATTCCCAAACTTGCACATTATGATGGAGAGTTGAGAGATAAATTGAGCAAAGTTATGGGAGATGAATTAAAAGAAATAATTAATTCTATTGGGAATGATTTAGACAACAGCATGACTGCACTGGTTGTAGGACTTGGAAACTGGAATATAACTCCTGACTCTTTAGGACCCAAGGTTATATCAAGGTTAATGGTTACAAGGCATTTGAAACAGCTAGTACCAGATAAGATAGATGAAAGAATAAGACCGGTTTGTGCAGTTGCACCAGGAGTACTTGGACTTACAGGTATCGAAAGCAGTGAGATTATAAAGGGAATTGTAGATAAAATTAAACCCAATATAAT
>NZ_JABFCI010000058.1:0-368 GCF_017566105.1 Akkermansia sp. GGCC_0220 | reverse complement strand
ACGCTTCCGTTCACCGAGTTGGCTCCGTCACGGAAGTCCGCGTTCCCGTTGATGAAGACCGTTCCCTGCGTTCCTACCGGCACGCTCAGCCCCGCTCCTATTTGCAGCGCCGTCGTTCCCACCTTGGTCCCACGCACGCTCTGCATGAAGCCGGGGTTGCCCAGCAGCGCCACATTGGTTTCTCCGCGGCGGTCGCCCATGTCCTGGGCCGCGTTCACCCGGAACTCAGCCAATGCTTCACGCCCGAAGATGTTGCTGCCAATGAGCCCCATCCACCGGCCGCCCAGCGCAACCGTTCCCGTCGTCCATTCCTGCTTGCCTACGTTCAGGCCCGCGTTCCCCGCTCCCGTTTCCGTGTAGCCGTCCAT
>NZ_JABFCI010000057.1:0-383 GCF_017566105.1 Akkermansia sp. GGCC_0220 | reverse complement strand
CCGTCCCCGTCGCCCGTGCCGGTCCCGAAGCCGTCGCCGATGTCGATGCCCATGGAAAGCTCTTCCGAGGGGACGTCCACTTCAATGTCCGGGTTGACCACCGCGACGTCCGCCGTGGCTACGGCGGCAATCACTTTCACCTGCGCGGCAGTGGAGGAGCTGCTGGGGCGCTGGGTGGTCTGGGTGACTTCCGGGGTGTCGATATCCGGATTGTCGCCTTCCTGGGTGGCGTAGGCCACCATGGGGGGATCTTCCGGAATGGCGACGATGATATGCACCAAATAAAGGAGAAGGCCCATGAGGGCGACGCCGAGGAAGGAGACGGAAATGGCGGCGGTCAGCGTCTTGACGCGCTGTTTCTTCAATTCCGCAAGGGCGTCTTC
>NZ_JABFCI010000056.1:0-397 GCF_017566105.1 Akkermansia sp. GGCC_0220 | reverse complement strand
TGCGGTTTCCGCATCTGTCTGTTCCTTGGTCAGCTGTCCCTTGGCGTTATAGGTGCTCCTCGTGTAAATGACTCCGCCGACGGTGTTGGGGACGCCCGTGCGCAGAATTTCCCCGGCACCGTTGACGACGCTGCGCTGCAGTTCGGTTTCCGTTTCCCCGGAGACGGCTTTCGTGAAGGTCCGAACGCCGTCGGCAACCAAGTCGAGGGAATAGATGATATGCCGCTGTCCCGTGCCGGATTCTTCCAGGACCGTTCCATCCGGCGCGTTGCGCGTGACGAACGTGGCTCCCGAGGGGATGGTCTGCGTCGTCGTCAAGCCATCCTGGCTGTAGGCGTAGGTGGTGACCCGGCCCAGGACGTCCGTAGAGGAAGTTATCCTCCCCAGCAAGTCGTAC
>NZ_JABFCI010000055.1:0-508 GCF_017566105.1 Akkermansia sp. GGCC_0220 | reverse complement strand
CGTTCTCCGTGGCGTGTCCAGGCCAGGGCGTGGGCTATCTCATGCAGGATGGTGTCACGGATTTCATGGGGGCTTCCAGATTGGCGCGGACAAAGTGGACGGAGAGGGAGATGCTTTTTTCCAGCAGGCGGCATACGCCCAGCCGCCTGCGGGCACGGTCCCAGCCGAATTTCCAATCCGGGAGGTCCAGTTCATCCATTTTCAGGCGGGCATAAATTTCAATGTCCCGGAAGCTGTCGCGGTTGCCGGATTGGAGGTTCCCGATGGTCATGCTGCGGGGAGAGCATAGCACGGAGTGTGGGGAGGAAATACGGAGAAGGTCATCATGACGGAGTTGCCGCGGAGGGTATGGTTTTTTTACGGAAACAGACGTTTTTCTTTGCGGAATCGCGGAAAAAGAAAGCATGCGGAAAGGTTGAAGGGAAGGGCTCCGTAATAGGGAATATCACTATGAGTTCAGCTTCCGGTACCAAGCCGCAGAGGATTGCGGCCATTGACGCCCTGCGGG
>NZ_JABFCI010000054.1:0-517 GCF_017566105.1 Akkermansia sp. GGCC_0220 | reverse complement strand
GAACGTCCATTACCTGCGGCTACGACTACCGGGGACGGCGCTTTGAGAAGAAAGTTTTTGTCAATGGAGCAATCGCCAGTCATTCCTGGTTCCTGTACCGGGACTATCTGCAGGTAGCCCAACTGGATTTGAGGCATCCTGAACCTGTGCTTGTAAAGAGTTATTTGTGGGATCCGACGGAATCCATGGCCACGCGCATCCTGATGATGACATGCTGGCAAGAGAACGGAATGAAAGTAAAAGGGCATCTCTACTTCATGCACGATGTCATGAAGAATGTTACTTCCATCTTTGATGGACAACACACGAGAAGAGCTCGCTACGAGTACGCGCCTTTTGGTAGCCTTCTCACCACAGAAGGAGACATGGCGCAGGAAAACAAGTTCCGCTTCTCCTGCGAGTTCTCGGACGACGAACTAGGGCTGGTTTACTACAACTACCGCCACCTCAATCCCGCAGACGGCAGGTGGACCAATCGCGATCCTATCGTCGAACAGGGTGGATGGAATTTGTATGG
>NZ_JABFCI010000053.1:0-601 GCF_017566105.1 Akkermansia sp. GGCC_0220 | reverse complement strand
CACCTATAACGCCAAGGGACAGCTGACCAAGGAACAGACAGATGCGGAAACCGCAGCTACGACGATGGCGCCGACCCTGTGGGAATACGACGACTTCGGCAATAAGGTCAAGGAAACCTGGAAGCTTGCCGATCCGACCACCGTGTCCAACTCGCGCATCACCACGTGGAGCTACGGCGTGGAACAGGCGCAGGACGGCGTCTACCGCGTCGTCACGGCGACCAGGAACAACGGCCAAGGGACTACCTATGGCGAAACGCAGAAGACGCTGGTTTCCTCCCTCTCGTCCACGCTGGAAAGCAAAACCGTCTTCATCGGTCCCAGAGGAAATATATCCACACAGTGGAGCGAATACGGAACAGGCGCCCTGCGGACGCAAAAAAGCAGCATCCCCACTTCCAATGTCACGGCCACCGCGACGGTCATCGACGACTTTACTACCACGCAGACGGACCACGCGGGCATTACTTCCACGCAGACCCGAGCCTATGCGGAAACAGGCATCATCTACACCAACACCGACGGTCGGGGCAACACAACCACGACGCGCACCGACATCGCGGGGCGTACCGTCTCGGTGACGGACGCGGCGGGCAACACG
>NZ_JABFCI010000052.1:0-653 GCF_017566105.1 Akkermansia sp. GGCC_0220 | reverse complement strand
CTGCCGGAATGCCCGGTGCGCTTCATCCGCGGCACCCTGGTGGCGCAGGATGGAGCTATATGGGCCGTGGGGGAGAGGGAAAGCGTTTACCGCCTTCAAGTCGGCGACAGGGCGTACGAGAAGTCGTGGCTCAACATGGATTATTATTCCGGCTTTCCCAAAGGGAAGAATTTCACCTGCATTGCGGAGGACAGGCAGGGCCGCATCTGGGTGGGCACGGACGACAGCGGCGTGGCCGTTTTCAACGGGAGGGAGTGGAAGACGTATGACCGCGGCAATGCCCTGAACGGAGAGCATGTTTATGCGCTGGCCGTCTCTCCCGTTTCCGGGGAGGTGGCCGTTGCCACGTCCGGAGGCGTGTCCGTTTATGATCCCGGGAATGATTCATGGAAGGCGCTGGACCGGTCTACGGGACTGGTGGAAGACCAGGCGGCTTCCGCCGGCTTTGACGCCAGGGGGAATCTGTGGCTGGCCTATGCCTGCGGCGGTATCTCGTATTCACCGCGCAAGTCGGGGTACATGCAGTGGAAGAACGTGCAGGCGCCGTGGTACTGGGACAGCAAGCAGTTTGCCCGGCAGCCGTACCAGCCGTATGGGGACGGGCTGCCTTCCAATATCTGCAATGTTCTGGCCTGTACGGAAAAAGACCAGGT
>NZ_JABFCI010000051.1:0-800 GCF_017566105.1 Akkermansia sp. GGCC_0220 | reverse complement strand
CTGGAAGAAACCAGGGAGATGTCATGGTACACCTCTCCCAAGTCTTTCAGCCGGCCGTTTTTACTGTTAGCCAGTATCGTATCAAGGGAGATGAGTTTTCTGACTGTGGACATGTCGTTTCCGGAACTTGATGCCATCATGGAAGAAAGGTTGAGGGGCTCCAAATCAGGACCGGGCGTGTCCCACGTGGAGCGCATCACCGTCAGGGCATCCGTGCTTTCTTCCGAGGCATGCGGCATCAGGTTGATGCGCGCCTTCTGGTTTTCTCCCGTTACCCACCACGCAATGTATTTACGCACGCTGGAATTTCTTTTAAGGCCAATGGTTTTGGATGAATCGTCCACACGCACCATGCGGGCGTAGATTTCCTTTTTGTCCTGGTTCTTGGCGCCTACGGGCGTTCCCACCGTGCCATGGTCCACCAAGGCGACACTGCGAAAATTCTGGTTGGTAAGGGAACGTTTGCCCAGCAGGCTTTTGCCCGCTTCCAGCGTGCTGAGCCTGCGCAGGTCCGGGTCGGAAATGAGCCAGCGGCGGAACATGGACTTTCTTCCCGTATCGTAGGTGGAAGAAATGTTCATGCCCTGGGAGTTAGTCTTGTTGAGCCAGGTATCCCAGCTGTTCCAGACGCCCAGGATGTACGGGGCGTTGCCTTCGCTGGCGCCGGAGGAAAGGATGCCCGAGTTGGCGGAAACGCGCTGGTCGGGTCCCAGCTCACACTGGAGCTGCCCGAGGGCCACTTCCAGGGAAAACCTGGCGAGGGATTTGGCCTCCGCGGCAAAGAGCTGTTTTTCGGAAAT
>NZ_JABFCI010000050.1:0-1019 GCF_017566105.1 Akkermansia sp. GGCC_0220 | reverse complement strand
GCTCCCACTTGGAATCGGGCAGGGCGTTGCGTTCAATGGTGCGAACGATGCGCTCCTCTCCCTCCCCCTTGACGATGGTCACCTTGTTGCCTTCTTCGCGGCGTTCGATGAAATGCGGCTCCTGACCGGCGCGCCGGTTGGTGATATGGGTGACCTTGACTCCGTTTTCAAGCGAGGTTTCATAGACGGCCGTCTTGTAGGGCTCTCCGGCAACGGTGAACCCGCCTTCCCCGTCCGGGATGGTCTTGCCGGGAGCATACCACTCCAGGGTGAGCCTGTCGCCTTCGGGAATGCTTCTCATCAACCCCTGGGCGCGGGAATAAACGCTGGCAAGGGAGCCGTTTTGATGGTAAGTGACCTGGACCTTGCTGAAGTACTCCTCGGCAGAGATCACATGGCCCGAAGAGCTGGTGACCGACACGACCTCTCCGGTGGCTGCCGAGAAGCGCAGGACCATGCCGCCGGGAAGAACCATGTCCATGAAGGCGGGAGTACCCTGGAGGTTGGGAGTAAGATCTTCGTTGAGAAGCCTCACACGGTAGTTGACCTTCCTGGAAGAGCCGATGGGAGAAGCATCGCTGCTTCCCTCGTTAGCTTTGAAATAGAGATGGCTTCCGGAGGGGCGCTTGACGGTGACGCGGCGCTCGTCAGCCGAGAAGGAAGCGCTCCAGGCCATGGGGTGGTTGTAGCGCATGGAAAAGCCGCTGGAAGCCGGGGCATTAGTGGTGGCAGAGCGTGCCGTCCTGATGAACCTGGCGGGAGCCGGAGGCGTGGGTCCTGCCGGGGAGGAAGGGTTGATGCAGGCGTTGCCCTGGCAATCCTGCTCTCCCTCGGGATCCCCCGGAGTGGGCTGTGTCTGGACACAGTGTTCGTCCCCTTCCTCATTGCACTCACATTCACAGGGGCAGGGTTCCTCTTCCTGGTCCGGCTCGCTGGAAGAAGAGGAAAGGGAACTTGAACTGCTGCTGGAAGATGAGCTTGAGCTCGAAGAACTTGATGACGAAGAGCTGCTGCTGGAA